>JAFGMF010000159.1 GCA_016927675.1 Candidatus Cloacimonadota bacterium | reverse complement strand
TGTCGGGTTGCAGCAGATAAGGGATTGATTGGTTCCGCAGAAAGCTCGATAATCGGCGGTTTGATCCAGAGCAGTGGAAATATCGTTACAACCAATCTCGGTAGTCCTTTTGCCCTGTCAAATGAAGTAGAATTGGGTATATCCCCTTTCATCAAAGAAGAAATAACCAATCTTGAAATGGAGATTGCCAGATTAAAGAAAAAATCTAATCAAAACAAACCCAGAATAAAACTTACCGAAGACAGGGTTTCCAAACTTCAGGATGAATACGAAGAGATACTGATAAATTTTTTAGGCGAAAAAACACAGGATAATTTTATCAAGGTCAATAATAAGGTTTTTCCGGAAGTACAAATAAGGATTTTTGACAAACTTAAAAAGATAACCCGGGAAATGAATGGTATCATCATTTCAATACGTAATGAGGAACTTAATATAAATGAAAGTTGACAAAATGTGACCCGGTAAGATTTTTGCGTAATAAGAAAGATAGAATAGGTGAAAGTAGTGGTTATGAACAGGAAGAAGATATTAATTCACAATGCTGATGATAAAACAGAAATAAAAGCATTTACCGGATCAGGTAAATGCTTTTTTTATACCCTGAAATCTGGAGACAGCTTATGATAGAAAAATTACTAGTATTAATTGAAATGCAGAAATGTGATGATATTATCGGTGAGAAAGAAATTTTAACTAAAACTCTGCCGGAAGAATTAAGCAGTTTGAAGAATAATCTAAAAATAAAGAATGAAGAAGTTGAAGATTTAAAGGAAAAATTGGAAGATAATTTAAAAAATCAAAGACTTAAAGAACTCAAGATCAAAGAAAATATTGAAAAGATGAATAAATACAAAAATCAATTATTAGCTGTAAAAACCAATAAGGAATACAAGGCATTGAACAGTGAGATCACTCATCTTGAAAATCAAAACACAAAAACGGATGATGAAATAATAGATTTTATGGAAGATGAGGCTAACCTCAGAGCCCTACTTGATGAAACCAGAAAACTTCAGAAAGAAGCTGAAGAAAAACTTAAAGCAAATCAGGAAAAACTGGAGAAAAGGATCAGAGACGTCGAATTGGAGATAGAAAAATACAGAGAGAAAAGAAATCTGCTTGCTGATAAAATACCAACGCAGATTGTTAAACGTTATGCCGCTCTGATAAAAAATAAAAACAGAAAAGCTGTCGTTTTTAATATCAATAATGCCTGCGGAGGTTGTGGATTTAATATCAGACCGCAAATGATTATTGAGTTAAAAGACGGTCAGAGTTTGATATACTGTGAAAATTGTGGCAGAATTTTGGTTGATAATTCTGAAAATGAGTAAAAAAATCTTATGTCAAAGAAGATAAAATGTCTGCCTGTTACCCTGGGGTGACAGGAGGAAAGTCCGAACACCAAAGGGCAGGATACTTCCTAACGGGAAGTTCTGGCAACAGAAAGCTAGCTCCACAGAAACAAACCGCTTCGGATTTATTCCGGAGTAAGGGTGAAATGGTGGTGTAAGAGACCACCAGATACCGGTGTGAACCGGTATGCTCGGAAAGCCTTATCCGGTGCAATGCCAAATAGGAGGGAAGAACTGCCCGTTCGATTATCCCTCGGGTGGGCAGCTAAAATCGGTTCGGCTAACGAATCTCCGTAGAGAATAGCAATATCCGATTTAGAGAAATAGACATTGAATTACCTGTTAGGTAATTTACAGAATTCGGCTTAATATCTTCTTTGACAAACATTTTACAAAATAAAGGTAGTATTATGCAGAAAAGTTGGAAAATTGCAGATCCTCTTGGCGAAGAACAATTGATATTGAAAGATAAATTATCTGAACAACTCAAATGCCCCGGACTGATAGCCGAAATGCTCATCAGAAAAGGCATCACTGAGTCAGAGGAGATCAGGAAATTTTTCTATCCAAGTCTGGATGATGTTTCAGATCCATTTATCTTCAGGGATATGGAGAAAGCTGCTGAGCGGATTATTCAGGCGATTGACAGGAAAGAGCTGATCACGATCTATGGAGACTATGATGTTGATGGTACAACCTCAACGGCTCTTCTTTATCTGGGACTGAAAAAAACCGGTGCTCTGATTGATTTTTATATTCCGCATCGGATGATAGATGGATATGGCCTTTCCTTGAGCGGGATTGATCAATTGAAAGAAAATGGCACTAAATTGATCATCAGTGTCGACTGCGGCATTAATGCCATCGAAGAAGTTGACCAGATAAATTCACTCGGGATCGAAATAATTATCACGGATCATCATAATCCGAAGGATGTATTGCCCAACGCTCTGGCAATCATCAATCCCAAACATCCACTTAGTGAATATCCCTTCAAAGACCTTGCTGGAGTTGGAGTTGCTTATAAGCTTCTGATGGCAGTTTACAGCAAACTAAAACTTGATACCAGAGAATTTGTCGATAAATATGTCGATCTGGTTGCCCTGGGAACAATCGCTGATATCGTCAGCCTGACCGGCGAAAATCGGATTTTTGCCAGCATAGGGCTGGAAAGACTTCTGAAAAAACAGAATATTGGATTAAACGCATTGATCAATCTAGCCGGGCTTTCCCAGAAAGAATTGAATTCTGCCGATATTGTTTTTGGTATTGCACCCAGGATCAATGCTGCCGGAAGAATGGGCAGCGCTTTAAGAGCAGTTGAATTAATGGTTGCTACCGATGAGGAAAAGAGCCGGGAATTAGCCGAAATAATCGAACATGAAAATTCTCTTCGCCAACAGATCGACCAGCGTACTTTTCAAGAGGCATGTGATATTATTGAAAAAAAATACAAGAATATGCAGGATACCTATTGTATTGTCATTTCTTCGGATGACTGGCATCCCGGGGTCATTGGGATCGTTGCTTCCAAACTTGTTGAAAAATATTACCGACCCGCAATCATGATAACTTTCAAGGATGGTATCGGCAGCGGTTCTGGCCGTAGTATTTCAGGATTTGATCTGTTTGAAGCTCTTACCCATGTGGAAGAATATCTCGAAACTTTCGGAGGGCATAAATATGCTGCCGGACTCTCTGTTCTTGCCGAATATGTCGATGTTATCGAAAACAGATTGAACAGTTATGCCAGAGATCTTCTAAAACAGGAAGAACTTATCCCGCCCCTTAAAGTGGATGCTTTTCTGGAACTTTATGATATCAATGAACACCTTCTGGTATGGTTGAACCAGTTTGCGCCGTTTGGACCGGGGAACATGCGTCCAATTTTCTTCACAACAAATGTGATGATAATAGGATTTCCCTATAATGTCGGTAAAAACCATTTGAAATTGAAAGTTATGAAGGACGGATGTACTCTCGATCTGATCGGATTCAATCTGGGAGACTATCTCCCATTCCTGAAAAAGGGGGCATCTATTGATATTGCCTATTCACTGGAATTCAATACGTGGCAGGGCAGGACTACTATTCAGGGAAAATTGAAGGATATTCATTTTGCCGAAAAAATTTAGCCTCTGGATTGTTATTATCCTGGCCGGCTGCTCTACTTTCAGCAGACAACAATATCTGAAGCCTGTTTCCATGAATGTTATTTACCGGATCTATCCCGATTTCAAATCAGCTAAGGCCTTATATTCCGCCTCGGAAAAAACCCTGTACGCACTTGATCCCAATAACAGCAAAATTCATATTTATCACGAAGGGAAAAAAATCAATGTAATTGGCGGACTGGGATTCTCTCAAGGTAATTTCAGCAGGATAGCGGATATTGCTTTGACTCCTGACGGGAAACTGCTTGTGCTGGACAGTTTCGAGAAAAAAATATCCAGATTTGACCGTGATGGCAAGATGACGGCAGAATTTGATCTTACTGATTTACCGGAACCGGTTTTGCTGGATTTGACCATCGATGAGAAATTTTACTTCTACGATCGAAATTATCAGGAAGTGATTTTCAGACAACAACTTAATGATGATAACTATTATGAATTCGGGAAATTTCAGATTCGATCTCCGGATCAATTGACGGTAACCAGAAATTATGTGATACTTTACAGTAGAGATGAAGACTGCAGTTTTGTTTTTGACCGGTTTGGGCAGTTCATTTCAGAAGATAAAGGTTACGTTCAGTATGATAGAAAAGTTCGCTATGATCTGGCGGGAAATTATATTACTTCGGGAAGCGGGGCAGAAAAATTTGCCTTATCTCCTGAAAGATGGACAAATTTCATGATCCGGGAAGGATATTGTACGATTATTTCTGACAGGGAAATTCAGGTTCTGGAAATAATTTATGAGAATATCAGCACTCCTTAGCAAAACCTGGATATGGAAACCTGCGCTGGCAGCAATGCTGGCCGGATTAAGTCGATTACCTGTATCCCTTGGCTGGCTGGTTTTCTGGTCTTTTCTTCCCCTGTTGTCTTTTTGGGAAGAAAAACCAGATAAAAAACAGTTGATATTAGCCGGATTAGTTTACAGCACAATATATTCAGTTGTCTGTCTGCATTGGATAAGCCTGGTAACCGTTCCAGGATTTTTTGGTTTGCTGCTGCTATTCGGTTTTTATTTTGCTCTTCTTTTCTCGTTTATCGGATTACTCTGGCAGTGGCAGCCCCGTTTTAAATATCTGTTTCTGATCTTCTGCTGGATCAGTTTCGAATTCCTCCAGAGTCTGGGAGAATTTCGCTTTCCCTGGTTTAATATTGGTTATGCGCTGACCGATTATCTGGTTCTTCTGCAGGCAGCCGATCTGGGCGGTGTTTACCTTTTATCTTTATTGATCCTGCTGATCAATATTTTCATCTTCCGGATAAGAAAAACTCCCGGGTCCAGTCTGTTGCTGATGATTATTGTCTTAATCTGCTGGATAGTATATGGAATTGTCCAAGTAAACACGTTTCCGTTAAAAAAGACGAACTTGAATATCGCCATGATTCAGGCAAGTATTCCTCAAAATCTTAAATGGGAAGAAAGTTTTCTGGATTCAACTCTTCACCGTTATGCCAAACTTACCAGCAAGGCTGCGGAATCAGCTCCCGATCTGATAGTCTGGCCGGAATCTGCCCTGCCCGTCTATCTTCTGAAACATCACAGATATCGATTTTTTGTTGAAGACCTTATTCGGGAAACAGGGGTAGATATCTTTACCGGCTTCCCTGATTATGAGCCCTCATTGCCACCGCATCCACAACGGTATAAATTCTATAACAGTGCATCCCTGTTCAGAAAAAATGGCACGGTAGACGAACCTTTCCGGAAAAATATCCTCGTCCCGGTCGGCGAGAGAATGCCATTGCTGGGAATATTTCCCTTTCTCTGGAATATCCAGCTGGGACAGGCGAATTTTGAGTATGGGGACAAAATAACATCTTTCAACATAAACAATCACACTTTTTCTGCCATTATCTGTTTTGAAATTGCATTTCCCGAAATCACTTCAGCAATTGCCAGAAAAGGGGCTGATTTTATCATCAATATCACTAATGATGCCTGGTTTCACCGTTCAGCCGGGACATATCAGCATGCGGCAATGACTGTTCTCAGGGCAATCGAAACCAGAAAATCTATTTACAGATGCGCAAATACAGGATATTCCATGATTGTTTCTCCCCTAGGTGAAATTCTGGAAATTTCCGATCTTTTTGAACAGAAAATAATA
>JAFGMF010000158.1 GCA_016927675.1 Candidatus Cloacimonadota bacterium | reverse complement strand
CGAAAGCTTACGCAACCATTTCCGCCTTTACCGGATTCAATTTTTATTCTGGCATAATCAATAAACATCTGTTTACATCTCCCTGCGTTAAATTAACTGCATTTCAATCTACTCTTTTTCTTCCTGCAATCTGATCATGGTCCTGATCAGGAAAGACGGATCATCAGACATCTGCATTAGTAGTTCCCGGCTGTATGCAGAATTGATATTGTGTAATCCCCTGGCAGCAATGATCCTTGTTTTCTCTATGCCTGAAGTTCTATACTCAGCCAGAATATCTGATACCTTATCGGTTTTCATATTCCCAAGACTTGCCAGAACAGTATTTACATATTTTCCGTCGGACAGAAAATCAGTCAACACTTCAATATAAGTGGTATCTTTTAAATCACCGATGATATTGATCGTGTTTTTGATCACGAGAGTGTCTTCATGTTGAAGAAGCTCAGGAAAGAACTCTCTGAAATATTTTGAATTTTCGGCAAACAGGTTTATCGCTCGATAAGTCAACCCGCTTTTTGTGTTCATCTTATTTCGGGAAATATACAGAGCAGCCTCTGCTTCTCTTTGTAACAGAATATTACCGGCTTTCTCCACACGTTTACTGGCACTTCCCACACCCCATTCTGAAGCTATTAAGAAAATCTCTGCGATCTCAGCCAGAGAATCAACGGAAACCGCCTCTTCAACTGCCGCTTCGGTAACAGCCTCAGTAATAAAAACCATCATTGTGTCAATACCGAGCCCATATGTCCCGGCTCTCCAGTTCGAATTATCCCGACATCTTTCCAGGGTATAAACATCCTCTCCACCGCTATCCAGAAACAGTCCTATTCCACCACTGTTTCTGGCCTGATTGGCATATCCGTAATTACTGTCATACTTCCTGCCATAATTGTCATTACCGGAAACATCCAGAAAAATGCCGACAGAATTTGTCAGCCCAAGACCATTTCCACCTTCCACGGAATAACTGTCATTTCCGCCTCGATCAACCAGAAAACCAACAGCATAATCATGACCTGCCCCTTGACCAGGACCATGTTTTGAATAATAATGATCTTCACCTGCTCGATCCAGCAGGAATCCTCCCGCCAGATGAATTCCACTTCCCTGGGGATAATATACCGCATCATAAAAATCATTGCCCTGACGATCAATCAAAATTCCCAGAGCATACCAGTAGGCTACTCCCTGGGCATAAACTCCACCGATATAATGATCATTACCAAATTCATCATATAAAATTCCGATCCCGCCTCCCAGGTCCGGCCTTAAACCATAGCCAAAACCCTGGGATAAACTGCGATAATCAAAGGGGGCCAACGGTGCATGAAGATATCTGCCCCCGGCATGATATAGATCATTGCCGGCATGATCTGCAATAACTCCAATACCCAGTACCCCGCCAAATCCTTGTCCAAATTCAGTAACACTGTAAAAATCATCACCCCGGATGTCCTGCAGACAGGAAATTCCGCAGGTTGCAGCTCCCAGCGAATGCAGTCCGCCCGTATAGATATCATCACCCTGTTCATCAACCAGCCATTGACACCCCAGACTTACGGAAATCAGAAAATCTCCACTTCGGTAAACATCTGATCCTGCTCTGTCCAGTGCTGCCCCATATCCGCTGAAAACGCTGAACATACCTCCGATCTGGTCTGATTCATAATGATCATCGCCGGAATTATCCACAAGCCAGTAAAAAGGATATTTTCTGTCTGTCGAAAAAGTATTTCGGTAAATATCATCCCCGCCAGGATCAAAGATAAAAGCATATTTGTCCTGATAAAAATCATTTCCGGCAGTACCTATCTTGAACTTACCCCAGATTGTATCTCTGCCGTATGTTTTTCTGGCAGGAAATTCAAGCTGCGAACAAAGATCAGCAACTATCGAGAACCCTCGGATAAATAATGCCCCCCCCTTGATCAATGCAGAAAAATCAACTTTTTCGAGAATAGGAATTATCTCTTCAACCGACAGATCCTGAAATTCTTTCTGATCGTTTTTTTGGAAATACTCCTGATACTCAAGAGAATCCTGGGGTTCCTGATAGACAGATATCAGAAAGTATTCCAATTTTTCGATCTCTTCCTGCTCAAGATTTATAAATGCTTTGTTATATTCCGTATAAACCTGTTGCCAGATATTCTCTACAAAATCAAATAACTTCTTCGGTCTTAATTTATTGATCTCCGGTAATGGATACTCCGGTTCGGGAATAGAATTTACTCCAAAAATCTCTGAGAGGCAATCATAGTAAAAAAAATCCGTCAAACGCAGTATATCCTGTTCCATCAATACCTGTTCACACTTCTCGACAAATACTGGAAACTCAAGAGGATTGTTTAAAATATCAACTATCAGAGGAATTTTGAATTTCGTTGAACCACTCCAGTCTTTCAGAAAATTCAATGAATTCAGATCCAGATCGTCTTTTTTCAATAATTCTTCAATCAATTCTGTCTCGGATTCATTGATCACTTCAGAAGAACATACAATGCAAGCAGCTAAAAAAATGATTAAGATTAACTTTCTCATAGATTTTCCTTGCTGATT
>JAFGMF010000157.1 GCA_016927675.1 Candidatus Cloacimonadota bacterium | reverse complement strand
ATGGGAGTGATAAAAAATGGAATCTAATTCAAAAGACTTCATCCGCAATATTATAGAAGAGGATATCAGAACAGGAAAATATAACAGCAGAGTTCATACCCGTTTTCCGCCTGAACCTAACGGTGTCATGCATATCGGGCATGCTAAGGCGATCTTGCTGAACTATAATATTGCTCAGGAGTATCAGGGAATTTTCAATTTGAGATTCGATGATACAAATCCGGAAAAAGAAAGCGAAGAATTTGTCAATGCCATCATCGAAGATATCAAATGGTTAGGAGCAGATTGGCAGGATAGATTATTCTTCGCTTCTGATTATTTTGAGCAGATGTATGAATATGCAGTACAATTGATCAAAGCTGGCAAAGCTTATGTTGACAGCCAGAATGCCGATGAGATCAAAGCGAATCGCGGTACGGTGACCACTCCCGGAACAGACAGCCCGTTTCGCCAACGTAGCATCGAAGAAAATCTCGACCTTTTTCAACGGATGAGAAAGGGAGAATTTGCTGACGGAGAACATGTTCTTCGAGCCAAGATCGATATGGCATCCCCGAATATGCTGATGCGTGACCCGTTAATGTATCGTATTAGACACACCGAGCATCATCGTACCGGCAATAAGTGGTGTATCTATCCGTTTTATGATTGGGCGCATGGTCTGGAAGACTCAATCGAAGGCATCACCCATTCACTCTGTTCTCTGGAGTTTGAAGCTCATCGTCCTTTGTACAACTGGTATCTGGAGCAACTGGGGATATTTCACCCGACACAGATCGAATTTGCCAGAATGAATTTGAATTACACAGTGTTAAGTAAGAGAAAGATACTTGAATTGGTCGAAAAAGGTATTGTCTGCGGCTGGGATGATCCCCGTCTGCTTACTTTACGAGGATTAAGACGTCGCGGTGTGCCGGCACAGGCAATTCAGAGTTTCATTGACAAAGTTGGACTGGCCAAAGCTTATAATGTTGTGGATTATGCGCTTCTGGAATATTCAGTACGTGAATACCTGAACAAATATGCCCCAAGAATGATGGCAGTGCTTGATCCGCTTAAAGTAGTGATCACTAATTATCCCGAAGGTGAGACAGAAGAAATAACGGCTGTGAATAATCCTGAAGATGAAACCGCCGGAACCAGGATATTGCCTTTCTCCCGGGAATTGTACATAGAGCGGGATGACTTCATGGAAGATGCACCCAGGAAATTCTTCCGTTTAACTCCGGGTAGAGAGGTAAGACTGCGTTATGCCTATTTCATTACCTGTAACGATGTGATCAAGGATGAAACAGGCAGGATTACAGAACTGCACTGTACTTGCGATCCAATGTCCAGAGGAGGTAAATCTCCTGACGGGCGAAAGGTGAAAGCTACTCTGCACTGGGTCTCTGCTGCTCATGCCATCAATGCCGAAGTAAGGCTTTACGACAGATTGATTACTATCGAAGATACAAACAATCTTCCTGAAAATGAATCAATACTGGATTTTATCAATCCAGATTCCCTCCAGATCAAACAAAATTGCAAACTGGAAATGAATTTGAAAAATGTTCAACCCAGCTATAGCTGTCAATTCGAACGCTTAGGGTATTTCTGTGTTGATCCTGATTCAAATCCGGAGAATCTGGTTTTCAATCGTACCGTCACATTGCGGGACACCTGGGCAAAATTGAAAGAAAAATAATCATGTTTGAAATGTTATGATTATCATATTGCCAGGTAATATAAATTGATTAATTACATGCTGATGATAAGTCAGGGAATTGAGAGAGCAGCAGGAGAAAAATGACCAAGAAATTAATAGCGATCGTTGATGATGAACCCGATATTTTAAATCTGGTTTCGATCAATCTGGAAAAGTCCGGATTTGAAACAGTAAAATTCGAGTTAGCAGATGAATTGCATAAATTCCTGGATTGTACTATTCCAGATCTGATCGTTCTAGATCTGATGCTTCCGGACGCAGATGGTTTAGAAGTATGTAAAAACTTAAAAAAAACAGAAATGTTCTCGAATATTCCTATCATCATGCTTACAGCTAAAGGGGAAGAAACAGATCGAGTGCTGGGATTGGAATTTGGAGCAGATGATTATATTGTTAAACCTTTTTCTCCCAGGGAACTTGTTGCTCGTGTCAAAGCAGTTTTAAGGCGAGGAAAGCTGAGAGAATCCAGAAATAAGATAATCGAAATCGACAGGATCCTGCGGATTGATCTGCAGAAATATCAGGTTTATTTGCACGGAAAACAATTGGAACTCACACCAACGGAATTTAATATTCTCAAATTGCTGGCTTCCCATAAAGGCTGGGTATATTCACGGAATCAAATTCTGGATAATTTATGGGGGAATGATAAGATTGTAGTAGATCGAACCGTTGATGTTCATATCAGAAATATGAGAGAAAAAATGGGAGAAGCAGGCAAGTTCATTAAAAATATTCGAGGAGTTGGCTATAAACTGGAAGAATAATCTGTGTTTTGCCATCATGCAAACCTGGTAAAGGTAAACTGATAATGGAAAAGAAAATTTTCAGAGGAGTTTTTTATCTATTTATTTTTTTTATAATTCTGCTGATTCTGTTTCTGACTGATACAATATCTGATGTTACATTCCTGATTGTATTTTCATTGTGCACTTTCTCAGCTTTATCATTTTCACTTCATTATATTTTAAGTTTTACAAGATTTTTCAAACGCTTGCTGAGAAATCTCAATTCACTCCAGACCGGCAATCAACTAGAAGTCCGCGAAAAAACTCATCAGGAATTTATCAGGGCTTTTATCATCATTGAAGAACTGGCGGAACGCCTACAGAATTATGAAACTAAGCTTTCTAAACAGAAAGAAGGCTTCAATGTCATTATTCAATCAATTAAAGAGGCTATCTGGATCCAAAATGAAAAAGGTATTATCCGTACATATAACAAGAGTTTTCAGCATCTTGTCGAAAGAGATGATATCAAAGACCAGTATTTCTGGAATGTGATCAGAGATAAAGAGCTTTATGAAATAGCCGACAGGAATTTTATCAGTCCCGCCAGCCGGACGGAAGAACTTAATTTTAATAATAAAAGTTTCTTATGCAGTACTTCACATTCTCAGTTCAACAAAGAAACGGTATTTATCCTCTACGATATTACAGAATTCAGAAGACTGGAAACGATCAAGAAAGATTTCATTTTAAATGTTTCTCATGAACTCCGAACTCCACTTACCTCGATCAAAGGTTATCTGGAAACGATTGAGTATGAATTAAAAGATGAACATAAAGCTTATGTGGAAATTATCAAAAGGAATACAGACAGGCTGATCAATATTGTTAAAGATCTTCTTACTTTGTCACGCCTGGAACATGATGTTTCTCTACAGAAAGAAAAGGTATCATTACCTTACTTTCTGGAAAGCATGGCAAAAATATTTTCGCATAGATTAGAGGCCAAGAATATGGATCTGAAAATCGAGTTTAAGAAAGATAATATGTCCATTATGGCTGATCATTATAAATTTGAACAGGTATTCATCAACCTGATCGATAATGCGTTGAAACACACTGAGCAGGGTTTTATCAGAATTACAGTAACACAGGATGACAATTATACTGTTTTTGAAATCTCCGACAGCGGTAGCGGGATAGAGGAAAAACATCTGTCAAGGCTGTTCGAACGGTTCTATGTTGTCGATAAATCACGGTCCCGGAAAATGGGTGGAACTGGACTGGGACTTTCGATCGTGAAGCATATCGTCAATCTGCATAATGGAACAATAGAAGTTGAAAGCAAGATCGGTACCGGAACAACTTTTATCATCACAATGCCAAATGAATAAAGAAGAAATTGTCGTTGAGTATCTACCCCTTGTACGAAGTATCGCTGCCAGATACAACAAGCTTGGTATTCCTCAGGAAGATCTGGAGCAGGAAGGTATGATCGGACTTCTGGAAGCTGCTGATAAATTTGATGTGTCCCGGGAAGTGAAGTTTTCTACCTACGCAACTTATTGGATAAAAAAGCGAATCCTGGAAGCTGTTAGTAAAGAGAAAAAAACTTCCTTCCATCAGGTGGAACTGAACGAAGAATTAACGTCGGACAAAGATATCCCGGTTCAGGAAAAGAAATGGAAACCGCTTGATTTTCCCGAAGATATGCCTGAAAATGAAAAACTGGTGATCAAATTTCTATATGAAGACCAATTGACCCTGAAAGAGATTTCGGATCAATTAGGAATTTCCCGGGAACGGGTACGGCAGCTGAAAGAAAAAGCACTTCGCAGAATGCGGATCAAACAAATCTAACTCTGCTGAATCCCGAGAGGATTACAATATCAAGATAAATTTCGGTTAATAATCAATAAAAAACATTCATTGAATTTTTCTTCAATAACTCTGATAATAATCATTTCCAAAGCTTCTGAATCTGTCTTAACAGATTCTTAACATTTCGTTTATACCTTGTTAACTTTCTTTCCGTACAAACTGAGTGTATTGAAAAAATAAAACCGGATTTAGTAAAAACTGAACCGGAAAAAAAAGGAGGAAAGAAAGTGAAGAAAACACTTCTTATCGCTATTTTAGCAATCTTTGCTTTTAGTATTGTGAATGCTGAAACCAAGATCAGCATGGAGTTATGGAACCGTTGGACATATGAAACTATCGACGGTGAAGTACAGAAAAATGGATTCTCACTGGAACGCGGTTACTTCCGTCTGGAACCAGTATTTTCCAGCAAGATCAAGGGTCGTTTTAATCTGGATTTCTTCAGCAGCAGTAAATCCACAGACACTGACGGCGCAGGTATCAAACTTAAATATGCTTATCTGGATTTCAGCGAGCTTATCCCCCTGAAGAACAGCAAAGTTACTGTAGGTTTGATGAAAACATATTTTGGTACTATCTATGATTGGAATTACACAACTATTGACAAAGATCCGTCTGACAAATACGGATTTGTCAGCTCTACAGATTATGGTGTTGGTTTCAGCGGTTACCTACCCAGTGGTTTCGGAACTTATGATGTGGCTGTTTACAACGGTGAAGGTTACAAAAAAGCTGGCAGTAACATCAACAAAGACATGAATTTCGCAGGAAATATCAGACTTATCCCGATTGTAGGAGTTACCATCGGTGGATCGTATATGATGAAAACCAAAAATGACAGCGAAATCGATGACGGCGAAGGCAATATGATCGATAATCCCGATCGTGAGGAATATGCCTTGATGGCTGGTGTGGGAAAATTTGCTTTCGGTCCGGTCAGTATTCTGGCTCAGTATCTGAACAAGGTGAAATCTAAACCGAATGTAGATTCTTATGATGATGTCACTTCCACTGTGATCTCGGTAATGCCGGTTTTCAAAGTGAACAATTCCTTTGATATTATTGCCCGTTATGATATCTACGATCCCAACACGGATGCTGATGATGACGGCTCAAATACTATCATAGCCGGGGTTAACTACAACATCAAACGAAATTCCAAAAACTCACCTGTTCTTTTTGTTCAGGCGAACTATGAAACGACAACCTTTGAAGATGATTCCGATGCTGTTAACCAGATCATGCTGCAGCTGCGTTGGAAATTCTCCGAAACAATGAAATAATCAAGAGGTGAAAAAAATGAAAAAAACAATTTTAATAATCGCTCTTCTCTGCCTGGTAGTTTTTCCTGTTCTTGCTAAAGATCAAAAGATTACCATAACAGGTTCGACAACGGTTCTTCCTATCGCTCAGGCAACAGCCGAGATTTTCATGAATCAAAATCCTGATATCAATATCTCTGTGCGTGGCGGTGGTTCCAGTGTTGGTATTGCTTCCATTATTGCCGGCACGGTTGATATTGGGAATGCTTCCCGTCATATCAAAACCAAAGAGATCACAACAGCTAGAGAAAATGGAGTTAATCCTAATGAAATCGTAGTAGCAAATGACGGCATCGCCATCGTTCTGCACAAAGATAATCCAATCAACAATCTCACGGTTCAGCAGATCAAAGACATCTATACAGGCAATATCAGTAATTGGAAAGATCTGGGTGGGCCTTCCATGCCGATCGTTGTGATCAGCCGCGATGTTTCTTCGGGAACTTTCGAAGTGTTCAACGAACTGGTATTAGGCGGTTCCAAAGCTGTTGACAGCGCTCTGATGCTGGCTTCTAACAATGCAGTAGTTTCCACAATTGCTGGAACTCCCGGTGCTATCGGTTATGCTGGTCTCGGTTATGTGAATGAAACTGTGAAAGCTATTTCAGTGAACAACGTAATGCCTTCAAAACAGACTATTCAGAACAGATCTTATCCTATCGCTCGTACACTGCATATGTATACTAATGGTGCTCCTAAGGGAGTAGTAAAAGAATACATCGATTTTGTTCTCTCTGCTGAAGGGCAGGAACTTGTCGAAGAACAAGGTTTCATCAGCGTAGACTAACCTATGAGATAT
>JAFGMF010000156.1 GCA_016927675.1 Candidatus Cloacimonadota bacterium | reverse complement strand
CCACCAGCCGGGACGACCAGCTATTTCCATCTGCAGAATTACATTATAGATCGGGATTATACAGCCCCATCCTGGTTTTCCGGCTTTAACGAAAATCTTCCACATGACAACAATAAAAAAAACAGCAAGAACAAAATAAAGAATTATTACACCAGCCCCTAAACCGGCACCTGCATCATCGTACATAAATTCCTCCCTATATATTGTATTGCTGTATAAGTTGTTTAATTCAACTAATAATGTCAAGCATTTTAACAGCAGCCCGTCTTCCTTGTTTAGAGGTTCTTGACCGCCATAACACCTATCCCGATCAATCGAGCATTATAAGAGCGCTCTTCAGCGATCAGGATGGGTGAATATTCTTTGTTGAAAGGAGACAGCAGGATTTCTTTTCCTTCGGAAAATACAGTAACCTTCTTAAGCGTGATTTCCCCGTCGATCCTGACAACACAAATGCGGTCATCAGCTGTTTCCCAGACATCATGATGTTTGACGATCACCACATCACCATGACAGATATACGGGGACATGCTTTCTCCGTTGGCATAAAAGGCAAAATAATCTGCCAGATTCCCCGGTAACTGCTGAGAATCCACCAGGATATAATCTTCCGGCTCTGCCTGTTCAATCTCTTCAGGACTGCCACAGCTAACAGCCGCAACGATCGGCAGATTGTAATAATTCTTACCGCGAAACGAACGAATATGCTCCCCGACAAACATAGGCCCATCTCCGGAAATTAACCAGTTGATACTGACATTGAAAGCCGAGTTTAGTTTGTAGAGAAAATTATAGTCTGGTATCGTCTTATTATTAATATACCGGTTTACGACAACATTGGAAGTACTCAGACTGCGTGCCAGACTCGTCTGCGTAAGCCCAAGCTTGTTTATTAAACTCTGCAATCGCTCTCCTAAAGCCATTTTACCTCCTTTAAACAAAAGACTATTAACTCTGTGGTTAAAATATATATTGACTAATTAACTGTCCAGTTAAATCTTTGTTTATGTAAATATTTTTCTCTCCGCAGCAGCGGAATGGCAGGGAGTTGGATATGAAGAAATTTTCTTTACGCACAGATCAGACAATTGCCGGCATTTTCTCTTTCGAGCCGGGGGCAAGGCTTTATCGTCCGCTGATCGGCACTGAAATCCCGGCTGGCTTTCCTTCGCCGGCTCAGGATTATATCGAATCATCCCTGGATCTGAACCGATATCTGATCACTCATCCGACGGCGACCTTTTTTGTTAAAGTTCAGGGGCTTTCCATGGTCAATGCCGGCATCAATCCTGACGATATCCTGATCGTGGATCGGTCGCTGGAGCCTTCGCATAATAGAATCGTCATTGCCGTATTAGACGGTGAGTTGACGGTAAAACGATTACGAATAAAAGGTGAGCGCTGGTTTCTGGTTCCGGAAAATCCAGAATTCAGCGAGTTGGAGGTCACCGAAGAGAGGGAATTCAGCATCTGGGGTGTAGTAACTTATGCTATTCATAAGATCCGCTGAATCCTCTCCGGATCAAGGCAGGATAGAAGCGAGTTGAAAATGGTCAGAGATAAATTTGCTCTGGTTGACTGCAACAATTTTTATGCTTCCTGTGAGCGGGTTTTCAATCCTGCGCTGGAGCACAAGCCGATTGGAATTCTCTCCAATAACGACGGCATCATTGTGGCATTATCCAACGAGTTAAAGGCTCTTGGGGTATCCCGGGGCACTCCTGTTTTCAAGCTTAAAGAACTTATCAAAAAGCATGACATCCGCATTTTTTCCTCCAATTATTCTCTGTATGGCGATATGTCTGCACGGGTGATGAAAATCCTAGCCTATTACACACCGGATCTGGAGATCTATTCCATTGACGAAGCTTTTCTCTCGCTTCGCGGTATGGCTGGGAACATGACCGCCTATGCTGATCAGATCAGGAACAGGATCAGGCAGTGGACCGGTTTGCCGGTTTCGATTGGAATAGGTCCCAGCAAAACTCTGGCCAAGATAGCAAATCATGTAGCCAAACGCAACCAGCGGCTTAAAGGTGTTTTTGACATAAGCGATCATCCTCGATTCAATGAAATTTTAGCGGCTGTCGATGTAAAACATATCTGGGGGATCGGCCCGCAATATGCCAAGCTGCTGCATCGCAATGGGATCAATAATGCCCTGCAGTTGACGAATGCGCCCCGCGACTGGATCAGGCGCAAGTTAACGATCATGGGATTACGTACGGTGATGGAATTGCGCGGCGTTTCCTGTCTTGAGCTGGAATTGATCACAGAACCCAAAAAAGAGATCGTTTCTTCCAGATCTTTCGGTAATCCGGTAACAAAGCTGCAGGACTTACGGGAAGCAACTACGGCTTACTGTACCAGGGCAGTGGAAAAACTCAGGGAAGAAAAACAGGCTGCTTCTCAGATAATGGTTTATCTTACTACCAACCGTTTCAGGAATGAGCGACAGTACGCCAATTTTCAAAGCACCCGTTTACCTCTTCCCTCCGCTTACACACCAGAATTTCTGCAGGCATCACTCAAATTGCTGGATTATCTTTACCGTCCCGGTTATAAATACAAAAAAGTAGGTGTGATGATCTCAGATATCATACCGGAAAGTCAACTGCCTCTGGATTTTTTTCAGCCCACGTATCTGGATGACAGACGCAAGGCGATCATGAACTGCGTTGATTCCATCAACCAAAAAATGGGCATGAACATGCTTGCCTATGCCAGTATCGGGAACAGCCTTAATTGGCAGATGAAGAGAGAGATGCTCAGTCCTCACTACACTACCCGCTGGGAGCATCTACCCCTGGTAAAAGCCTGAAGTCGGGGTAGAGAAAAATGATCAGAAAAATTATTCATGTTGATATGGATGCCTTTTTTGCAGCGGTTTACATTCGGGATCATCCGGAAGTAAAGGGAAAACCGGTGATCTGCGGCGGTCCTGCCAACAGTCGCGGTGTGGTTTCAACCTGTAATTATGAAGCACGCAAATACGGCATTCATTCTGCCATGCCCAGCTTTCAGGCGCACAAGCTTTGCCCGCACGGTATCTTCGTGAAACCAGATTTTGACCGCATTCGGGAAGCTGCTGAAATCATCCGGGAAATCTTCCATGAATACACTAACCTTGTCGAACCGGTTTCCATCGACGAAGCTTATCTGGATGTAACCATGAATTTGAAGAATATTCCCTCTGCAACTCTGATCGCAAAAGATATTAAACAGCGGATCAGGGATAAGACAAAATTAACTGCTTCAGCAGGAGTATCTTACAATAAATTTCTGGCTAAGATCGGCTCTGATCTGGAAAAACCCGACGGATTGGTAGTTATCCCTCCGGAAAAAGCACGGGAGATTTTACTGAATCTGCCGATCGGTAAATTTCACGGAATCGGAAAAGTAAGTGAGAAGAAAATGATCAGTCTGGGTATCAGAAATGGAGCAGATCTGAAAAAATGCTCTCTGAAAGAACTGGTAAGGCATTTCGGTAAATCCGGAAAATATTATTACGATATTGTCCGGGGGAGAGACAAGCGGGAAGTATGCGTAAATCATATCCGTAAATCCATTGGTATGGAGCGGACATTCGCGGTTGATCTTGATGATCCGGAAGAGATGCTGAAACACCTGAAGGATCAGTGCCAGCGGATGGGTAAAAAATTATCGGAAAAGGGAATCAAAGCGAAAACCATAACACTGAAAGTTAAATTCGCAAATTTTGATCAGATCACCCGTAATCTCAGTTTCGGTGAAGCTTTTAACGACGAGAAAGTGTTTTACTATTTTATTCGCAAACTTTTACTTGATAATATTGTAAGCCGCTGTAAAGTTCGCCTGTTGGGAATCTGCTTTTCAAATCTGGAATGGGAGAAGGAAGAGCTGGTCAGGCAGATGAATTTTGATTTTTATGAAATTTACCCGGCTTTTAAGGATTAGCAGGAAAGATCATGTGTGGAAGATTTGCTATCTACAGCAGCGTGCAAGCCATTATTGATTATGCCAAAACAATCAATAAAATCAAATCCCTGCAGGCAAATTACAATGCTGCTCCCGGTCAGATCATTCCGATCGTAATGCTCGATCAGGGAGAGAAAATTCTGGAACCGGTGAAATGGGGGCTTATCCCTTTCTGGGCAAAAGATCCTAAAATCGGCTACCGCATGATCAATACACGGGCGGAAACGATCAATGATAAACCCAGTTTTAAAGCAGCTTTCCGCCATCGTCGCTGCCTGATACCAGCAAATGGTTTTTACGAATGGAAAAAACCGGAGAAACAGCCTTTTTTCATTCATTTAACAGAACGAGAAATGTTCACCTTTGCCGGTATCTGGGAAGAATGGCATCATCCCGATGGCTCTTCGTTAAGAACATGTTCCATTATTACAACCGTGCCTAATCGGATCATGAGAGAAATCCACGATCGCATGCCGGTTATCCTTACCACAGAAAACGAAGAGAACTGGCTGCAGCAGAATGAACCGAAAGAATTACTGAATCTTCTGGCACCATATAATAGCGATGATATGGAATTTTATCCTATCTCCAAAGCGGTGAATTCCTATCAAAATAATTCGGCAGAATTGCTGGAGAGAATCAATTTATGAATTCGCCATTCTGGGTAATCTCACATAGGCATTCGAGGAAGAATCGTGATGGATCAATTTATCATTATAAAATCTTTGTAATGATTTTTTTAAT
>JAFGMF010000002.1 GCA_016927675.1 Candidatus Cloacimonadota bacterium | reverse complement strand
TATGTTATCTCCTTTCTCTTCGAAATCCGGAGCGATACAATCGATTCTGAATCTGAGAATCTCAACTTCCTTTTCCATATCTTTACGAGATTGAACGATTTTTATCTCAGGAAAATCAGCACTGATCTGCTCGTTAGCTTTTAATTTTGTAATAAACTCATCTATCAGATCAAATTCCTTTTCTTGTTTGTCAAGTTTGGTTATCCCCATCAGACTGAGAGTATTATCTTTAAATGAGAAATGTGTGATCGCAATTTTATCGGTGGTCTGTTCAGCCAGCGCAACCAGTTTTTTTGCCCAGAAAATCCTCTCCGTGCTGATTCTGGATAACCTTTGCAGATCATTGGTAGACAGAAACTCTCCGCTGATCTGATAGGTTTCGATCTCTTTTCTGATCTGACTCAGTAACTGTCTTCTGCTTTTAACCTTACTCTGCAGACTACCGTTCATCAGCAGAGCAAAGACATAGAGAAGAATGGTGAAAAAGGCAAATCCGATCGCAGCATTTCTGAAAGTTCTCTTCTCTAATTCGATTTTTCGGCGGAGCTCACCATATTTGTTCAGGTTGATTTTGAAATATAACTGATTCATTCGATCTCCTCTATTCGGGTCTCATCGCCAGCCCTACAGCAAGAGCCAGTTGAGGATCCTGTTTGTCTTTGAATTTCTCTGGCATTTCCAGATTAACGAAAGGATTAAATATTTCTGTCGGAATATTCAACTGATCGGCTACATATTCCGGAAACCCGATCAGTTTTGCTCCGCCACCGACCAGCATTACCTTTCGGAAATCACTGTTGCCAGCTTCTTTGACGTAGAAACGAAGAGATCTTTTAACTTCCATCGTGATCTGTTCCGCAGTTGATTTTTCTGATATATCCAGTGTTATTCTGTCAGTTGATTCGTTAACAGCATCTTCTTTCTTCAGCCCGATCTCTTTTTTATGTTCTTCAGCCCGTTCATAAGACAGATTCTGCTCTTTCATGATATCTTTGGTAAAATTATATCCACCCCAGGGTATATCCCGGGCAAAGAATTTCGCTTTGGGACCGTATATTACCATATTTGTCTTATGAGCACCAATATTGAGGATAATATATATACCGTCCTCGACAAAGGTATTAAGGGCAAAACTGTTGGCTACCGCCAGAGATTCGATGTCTACAATCCCCGGAGTAATCCCGCCATCAGACAGAATATGCGAATGTTCGGTAAGCAGTTCCCGGGTGGTCGCAGCCAGCAGGATGTTCATGTTATTCGTTTTTTCTTCGACATTAAGGACCTGGTAATCCAGCAACATTTCCGAGCCGCTGATGGGCAGATGTTTCTTCGCTTCGAAAAACAGGGCCGATTCCAGTTCCTCATCAGGCAGAAAGATGGTTCTGATCTGCTTAATGCTGGTACTGTCACCACCTAAAGAAGAAACAATATGTTTTATCTTCTTCGGATTTATATGAAGCGATTTCAGCATCCCTGATATTACCGGAGCAAACCGTTCAGGAGTAAGATCCGAAGGAGTGTATTCGAGACCGGCCGGAACGGTTGATTTGATCTCATAATTCAGCAGTTTGAAACCTTCGTGGATTTTTTTCAGATGTACCATCTTGATACTGTGAGAACCTATATCCACGCCTAAGGATTCTTTGATTTTAACTTTTTTCTTCGCCATTTTTCCTCTCAGTTTATTGTGTCTAATTCATTTCAATTTTATAGATCCGGAGTGATAAAATACCATGTTTGCTGATCATATGAAGTCAGCTCATTTACTCCAAATCCGCGGTATACTTCCGGAAAATCTGGGGGTTGTATTACCATAAAACGTGAATCATATCGATAGATTTTATTGTAACCGGTTGAAGGATGAGTTCCATCATAATGGAACTGCTCAAGATCCCATTCAAAAGGAGTCGGATGATTGTAGGGATCATTTCCTGACCGATGGATAAAACCTCGCCTGGTCTGAGCAATTGCTCCGAATATATACAGATCACCTCTTTCTGTACAGTTCACGATGTCGGCAGATGATTCCGGCCAGACCGGATTATACCAGGGATAATCCGTGCCATAAGGTATTGCATAATTAAGCGGATTATCATTGGGATAAGAATTTATATAACCCGGAGATTCGTAAGGATATCCGCACATATTATTGGTCGCCGGGAGATTTCCGTGCATTACGAATCCCTGCAGATTGATCGGAACGAAATCCGATGGCGGATAAATGAATTTATGCAGATCAATGTATGTATAGAACGTATCCTGCAGGGAATATGGGCTTTGCCCGTGAAAATGCGGCGTTGAGCCATGAGGATGCTGATATTCAAAAGAAAAAATCCCCTCATAATGGCAATTCATATCTCCAAACAGATCCACATCTCCATCACCGATTGCAGCATAAGCACCGTAAATATAGAGGTCATTGCAATTATTGGAAATCTTGGCTCCGGTTTCAGGGTCACGATGTTTGTACTTGGTATAGATCCTTTCCTCAGAAACAAGCCCGAAATAATCATCCCGATTGGGATTATCTTCATTATCGGGAGCACTGCCTACGGGTGTCCCCTCATAGGTGATGTCACCTATTATATAGATGTTTTCTGCGCTGCCCCAGGTCTGCTTACCACGAATTTCTCCTTCAATCCAGAGCTCGCATTCACACCATACTGACTGATTACTAACATAACCAGTCTGACCTGGAGACCATAATGTATCATAGATCGGAACATAATTTGTCCAGATCTTATCAGAATCTTCATACCAGTTCCCGCCAGCGGCAATAACTGCATTAGCCTGAGCAGAATTCATAGGATACCAGCTGTAGACATCAATTTCTCTGACCTCAACTAATTCTACTTTTCCCTCCCAGGAAGAAAAAGATTCGCCGTTAATCTTAACGCAAGCGATATCAACATCCGGTTCGAAGGGATTCCAGCCATTGGTTCTGATATCAATGGCGGTAGGTTCAAAAACAATCTCGGGTACATTTTCCTGATATCCCGGTTCCGGTTCACCACGAAAGATCTGCTCCATTGGCGCTCCGCTTTCTTCCAGATGCATAGCCGATGGATAATGCCTGAGAATACCCGAAGTCGAAACAAAATCATAGAATGTCGGCCAGCCTCCGTTATTACCCCCACCCGCATTCTGAATCCAGATATCATCATTGCTGTGGACCTTTCCGTAAAATACATCAGGTCCCCAGAATTTTACCGCCCTGGCTTCCTGATTACCATCACAGTTTTCAGATACTTCTACATTGGTAAAATACTGATATTGAGCAAGACTTTCTGCAGTTATGATCTTTTCTGTTTTCCGTTTAACCGGGCTTCTACTCTGAGTTGAATTAAGCCTGCCCCTGTAAGCAGTCACGGTTGACCTGATCGCCTTGCCTTCCGCAACCGTATAACCTAGAAAATTTGATATGATCTTTGTTTCCTGGGTACTGCCGATTTCATAGGTCGTCATCCGGTCGGAAATAGTCATCTCCACTTTCCGCCCCGGTATGGGTCTGTTCTTATTGTATTCGATGGCGAGGTGAGTTCTCCAGTTTTCACTGCGCAATAAAAGTTCTCCCTGGATCATATCATGCTGATACATGGTCTGCACATGATCGGTTTCAACCAGATTCAGCATCGCAACTGAGGACAGTAAAGTTATCATGATCACAACAACTGAAACTGCCAGTGTGAGTACTGCTCCACTTTCTTTATCCTTAAAGAACTTCATCTCCACCTCCCTAATTTTCCTGCCCCTTATAATTCGCCAGAAAACATCCTGAGCTGTATTCTATCGTTCTGGTGTTTTTTTTCAGATCTTCAGCCAGGGATTCATCGCTCTTTTTCTGCCTGAATCTCACTTCAGCCTTGATCGTGTAATAGACAAATTTATCCTGCAGACTTTGCTCCTGAGATAATCGAAAATTAATATCAATAATCCTGAAACGCTTCTTATCACTGATGCTCATATTACCGGAAGGAAACACGATCGAATTGAATATCCTTTCCCGGTATTGCCCCCTGGCAATGAGATTTCCATTGGGATCCAGATAGTATTTCAGCCAGTAATTACTTTCATTTGCTCCCTGACTAACATGCCGGGGATAAATGGTAATACTGTTCCCGTCTGGTGGGATACTGACGTTTTTTGCGGTCATCAAGCCGATCATACCATCATCGGAAAGATTACTGTAGGTAACATTCTTCAGGGGATAACCATAGCGGATATATTCCATGGCAGTGAATAATTCGTCCTGCATCTGGATATAAAGCTTGTTTTCTTCAAAAGCGGTGACAAAATTCGCAATTGCCAGAGTACTGATCACCAAAACGAGAGCAGCCAGTGGCAAAGCTCCGACTGCTTCGATCAGAGAAAATCCCTTTTGACAGCCCAGAATTCTTTTTCTTATCGGATGTTTTTTAATAGTTCTTGGTAAAATTTCAATTTCCTTCATCAGGGGGTTTCCTAAAATAATCTTCACGCAATTCAATCCGTTTTGTGGCAGATGGGATAAAGAAATCCGTAGGCTCAGTCCAGATCACTTCAATAATAACCGAGTCATACCTTACATATGGAGCTACTGTTATATCGCCCTGATTCATGATTACCCTGGGCGGATAAGGAATCGTAGCGATAACTTCTTTACCCTCTCTGCTGTCTAAAACAGCCGTCTGATTCTGATATAGAACGGGAATGGAATTGACATCTAAAGTTTGATCATTAAGACGGTTATAGCATTTTATTATTTCCATTTTCTCTGCTGCTACCAGCAAAGCAGAACGGTAATGATAATTTTCATTGGCTTTGTAACGGGCGTAGTTTGTACTGATAAACAATCCGACAATTGCCACGGTAACAATTATCAACATACCCAGCACATGGATAAGTCCGAAACCCCTTTCCGATTTTATCAGGCTGAAAAACATCAGAATCCGGCTCCCGAAGCAAACATCTTGGGATTATCGGATATTTCCTGGGCAATACGTCTATCCAGCAGACCATTCATTACATGGTTGTATAATGATTGATCAAGTGTCTGCATTCCCTCTTTGGTACCAGACTGGATCACTGAAGGGATCTGATAAGTTTTTTCTTCACGGATAAGATTTCTAACAGCAGTATTGGCGATCATGATCTCGAGTGCAGGAACACGACCATTGCCATCTTTAACCGGAAGCAGTGTCTGAGCAACAACCGCCTGCAGAGATTCGGAAAGCATTGATCTAACCTGACCCTGCTGTTCTCTGGGAAACATGTCAATAATTCTGTCAATAGACTTGGTCGCGCTGCTGGTATGCAGAGTAGCCAGCACCAGGTGACCGGTTTCTGCAGCCGTTAGAGCAAGTGAAACAGTTTCCAGGTCTCTCATCTCACCTACCAGGATCACATCTGGATCTTCACGTAGTGCCGAACGCAGGGCAGCTGTAAAAGACCAGGTATCATGACCCAGTTCCCGCTGGTTAATCAGAGAATTTCTGCTGGAATGAACATATTCTATCGGATCCTCGATAGATATGATGTGACAATGACGATTATCATTTATCGTATCGATCATTGTTGCCAGGGTTGTAGATTTTCCACTTCCTGTAGGACCGGTTACCAGAATAAGCCCGTGCCTTTTCAAAGCCATTTTGGCAAGAATTTCCGGGAGATTTAGTTCGTCAAAACTGCGGATAACGTTTGGGATAACACGAAAAGCAATGGCTGTGCCATTTACTTGATGAAAAGCATTTACCCTGAATCTGGTATTATCATCCAGTTTTGTGGAAAAGTCTATTTCCAGGCGTTCTTTAAAAAGAGTTTGTTGAGATTCGTTCATTACACTTGCAATCAAGCCGTCAACTTCCTTTACAGTTGAAGCAGGCAAATTCAGTTTCTTCATGATCCCATTAACACGAACCATCGGCACTGAACCAGCACTTATATGGAGATCAGAAGCTCCGGCATCAGAAGCAAACTGTAATAATTCCCTGATGGTTAAGGTCAAAAAACACCTCCGTTTAATCTACTACTTCATCTGCAGAATCGGTGTCCTCATCGATCCCGTACCCGTGATAATCAGCCTCAGTTACATCGTACCAAACCTGATGCCCCTCACCCTGGGGAAATTCGTTTGTCGAAGTCGCAATATACTTGTTGGGTGGATTGCCAACAACTTCAAATTCCCAGTTTTTTTCAGTAGCATTACCAAGCTTAGCATCTTTCTTGGCATCATCGATAGTGTAATTGTCTGTTGTTCCATAGGTCTGATAATGCACTCGGTAAGCACTTCTGATGGCTGCAATTGCTGTCTGCGCTTCGGTTGCCCTGGCTTTTCGAACGTAACTCATGTAGATCGGCACAGCAATTGCTGCCAGAATCGCGATGATAACCACGACTACTAACAATTCAATTAAACTGAACCCCTTTTGATTTTTAAATTTGTTGAACATTCTTCCTCCTTTTAATAAACTTCTGTTTATCGCAAATTATGTGCCAAAATTCCGCTAAGGAATTATAGCTGTCAAATATTTTACCATTAATCTGTTTTTTCCCATCAGCTGGATAACGCTAACTAATAGTGGCTAATTGTCTCTCTCGCTATTTTTTTGTTTCCTCTTTGCCTTAGCATTAAAAATAATTAACAAGCATAATTATTCCCTGACCAAATCAAGAATTATTTAATCTCAATCATTATTGAGAAATATTTCTCATGTAAAAAAAATACACAATAAGTGTAAACGGTTAAAAGTTCATCCTGATAAAATATATCCATTACAGCAAGTTTCCCGAACGTCTCTTATAATCATTGATTTTTTTCCTTCGATTTTTTATGTTTATAACCAGTCTGTCCGCTAGTTATCGGTTCTCGAAATAAGACTGAGACTGTGATTATCATCTGATTAAAACCAGAAAAACATGTCTTTGCGATCCGGCGGAAGCCGTAGAAGCAATCTTCTTCTGCATAAAACAATAGATTGCCACGTCGCTGCGCTCCTCGCAATGATCCGTAATCCGCGTTAATATGTCCAAACTGGCTGATATGTCTTGCTGAGTAGAAAATCAATTTCTTTGAATTTGCATTTTCCCGGAAATTGATTTTCATATCGAAGCATGGGGCATAAACCAACGTCATCCCGAGCCGACGTAAGTCGGAGAAATCTGGACTGTCAACCGAAGTTTTAACGAAGGTTGAAGAATCCGCTTCATTAATCCTGCACATGTGTGTTTCATATAAAAATGAGGTAAAATAAGTGCTAAGAAAAAAAATCTTGCGAGAAATTTAATAATTTTACATCTGAGTATTTATGAAATCATTAAATTATTTAGAATTGTCAAAGTGTAAATATAAATTTTCGGATTCAGTTTATTTCGTTTTCCTTCTGATTTTTGTCATCCCTTTTACTTTATCATCCAGAATTATCGATCCTGCACTCACTCCGAGAATGATAGTGTTGGCACTGATCCTCTGCATTTACAGTCTGGAGTTATTATTCAGCAAAAAGTTCAATCCTGCAGTTATTCCTCTTATGCCGGTTATTCTCCTTGGTGGATATACGATTCTGGCTTTTTCTTCTACTCTCTATTCCATCAATCAAATAGAAGCAACATATGATAGTATTAAAATAATTCTCTTTTTTATTACCTATATATATATTACTGATTATTTCTCCAGAAAAAGAGATGGCGACTTGATCTCACATTTCTTGATCTGTGCTTCAATTCTGCTTTCTCTGACCGGTTTGATCCAGTTTTATACCGGCAAACTGTACAACATTCCTGGAAGCGAGAACATATATTCATTTTTCACCAACAGAAACCTGTTTGCTTCAGGAATTATGCTTACCATGCCTTTTGCTTTTTATCAATTCTTCACTGCAAACCGAATCTGGAAAATGCTTGCCTCTGTCTC
>JAFGMF010000155.1 GCA_016927675.1 Candidatus Cloacimonadota bacterium | reverse complement strand
TGGAACAAGCCAATAAGGCTTATGATAATTCACGTTTTGTCGCTCCCGTTGCCGGCTATATTGCCGATCTTCCCGTAAGTATCGGAGAGATGCTGAACATGGGCATGCCTATCTGCAGCATAGTCAATTCCAATAAACTGAAGATCAAGACGGGTGTGGGTGAGATGAATATCATGAAACTGAAAAAGGATCAGGAAGTAATAATCCAGAGTGATCAGTTCGATCGGACTTTTGTTGGTAGAATCAGCGGGATTGGTATCAGACCGCTGCAGAACTCTGCCATGTATCCGGTTGAAATAGAGCTGGATAACAGCAAAAATATTCTGCTTCCGGGGATGGCGGTAAAAATACGCATTCTCAGTAATGTTTATCAGGATATTATCTATACTTCGCAGAATAATCTCGTTCGCCAGTATGACAACACCTATGTTTTCGTCGTTGATGAAGATAATAAAGCGGTGAGAAAACAGGTTTTCACCGGTCCGGAAGTCGGCGAGGATATTATCATAACTTCAGGACTCGAGTTTGGAGAAAAACTGGTTATCGAAGGAATGGAAAACCTGGATGCGGGTTCTGCTGTAGAGATCAGACAGTCTGTTGATTAGATTCGGAAGGAGTTATCATGTCTATAGTTAAATTTTCAGTAAATAATTCGCCTTTGATCAACATGATCATGATCATAGTTTTTGTAGTAGGGATTTTCGTTTTGCGGGATATTCCCAAAGAAGACATGCCTGCCGTTGATTTCGGGTCTTTCATAATAGTAGTGTGGTATCCGGGAGTATCTCCGGCAGAGATAGAAGAACTGGTCGTCCAGAAGATCGAGGAAGAGATTTTTGATGTGGAGAACATCAGTCTGATCAGTTCCACAGCTCAGGAAGACAGGGCTACAATCTATGTGGAATTCGAGCCTGATGCTGATATTGACAAGGCTGAGACAGATCTGAAAGCAGAACTGGACAAGGTCAATGATCTTCCTGAAGATGCCGAAGATCCCTGGATGATCCGTCTTAATATGCGGGAAGTAAATGAGATCTGTGATATTGCACTCGGCGGTGATTTTTCGGGGAATGCGATCCGTGAGATAGCCGAAGATCTGCAGGAAGGAATCCTTAATATTCCTTACGTTTCCAAAGTAGATATCCGTGGCACCAGAGAGCGAGAAATATGGGTCGAGGGAGATGCTGTTAAACTCGATCAATTCGGACTTACGGTAAATGATCTGATAAATGTGATCAGACAGCGGAACATGAATGTCCCGGGCGGTAAGGTTGATTTCGGTAAAGCGGAATTCATCGTCAGGACAATTGGTGAATTCAAATATCCCGATGATATCCGCGAGCTGGTGATCAAGATGGATGAAAACGGGCGCGCTCTGCGGGTGAAAGATGTTGCTGCCGTTAATGATACACTTCAGGAGAGAAGTACTCTCGCCAAACTTGACGGAAAACCGAGTGTACGGCTTCAGGTGTATAAAAAAGCAGAAGGCAACATCATTTCTGTTATGGAACAGGTCAGACGATATGTCAGCGATTTCCAGGATGGAGTGCCCGGACTGGAAGCGACAATCAGAAATGATGGTTCAATTGAAGTGAAAAACAGCATCCGAACTCTTGGTAACAGTGCTCTGCTCGGGGTTTTACTTGTCTTTCTTATTCTTTTCCTGTTCATCGGCTGGAGAAATGCCTTGTTTGCTGCCTGGGGAATCCCTTTCAGCTTTTTGCTGACCTTTATTCTGATGAGATATTTCGACGTGACCCTGAATAATCTTACCTTATTCGGACTTGTACTTGTGCTCGGTATGATCGTTGATGATGCTATCATTGTCCTGGAAAATGTGCATCGCTACACTGAACAGGGGATGTGTCCTAAAACTGCTGCTATCAAGGGGACGAATGAGATCATGTGGCCTGTGATTGCTGCGGTAACAACAACGGCAGCAGCGTTTCTGCCCATGTTAATCATGGAAGGCATGATGGGTAAATTCATGCGGGTTTTTCCCATCGTTGTTTCTCTGGCTCTTTTTGCCTCGCTGTTCGAAAGCCTGATCATTCTGCCATCACACATAGCAGATTTTTCCCGTCCTTTGAAAAACAGGGAAAAACCACATAAATTAAATCAGACGCTGGTAAAAAAATATCGCTGGCTGCTCAAGCGCATCCTGAAAAAAAGAATTACAGTTGTGATCGTTATCATAATACTGCTGATACTTTCCCTAATGAGCATTGCTCTGAGATTGGTCAAGGCGGAATTCTTTCCCACTCAGGAATCAAAAACCATGGTTCTGAAATTGAAAATGCCTGTTGGTACAAATATTGATAAAACCAATGAAATTGTTTCTCAGGTAGAAGAATATATCATGACCATGGAAGAATCGGTGGATGTCGAAGCAGTGATCACAACAGTTGGAGCTATGACCCAGAATCATCAGCAGCAACTTAGTACTTCGTATGCCCAGATTTCCATAGACCTGAAAGAGTTAGATAAGATGACCTTTACCCATAACAGGATAAAAGGCACTCTGCGTTCTTATCTGGATCAGCTTCCAGGGATTTACTCTTATCAGTTTGGCGTTCCCACAACGGGTCCGCCAACAGGGAAAGATATTGAGATCAGGATCAAAGGAGACAATCTGGATCGCCTTGAATATCTTGGCGAGACAATTAAGAGTGAGTTGGTAAAAATCCCCGGTGTTGTTGATATCGAAGACAGTTTTCTGCCCGGAAAAAAGGAAATCCAGATATATCCCAAACACGACAGGCTGGCATTATACGGGCTGAATGTATCGCAAGTGGCAAGTTTGGTAAGAACTGCTTCTTATGGCAGTTCCATCTCGAAATTCCGCGGAGCTGGAATTGAGGAATATGATATTGTCGTAAGGCTTAAAGAAGATCAGATAAAAGATCTGGAAGATCTGAAAAGGCTGAAGATCAGAAATTGGAAAGGCGATCTGATAGAATTACAGGATCTGGCTGATTTCGAGATCACTTCGGGATATGCTCAGATAGAACACTGGGATAAGAAAAGAGTTATTACCATAACGGCGGAAACTGCTTTTTATGTAGAGAACGGGATCAGAAAAAAGATGACCACCGACAGGGCAATGCGCATCCTGAAAGGTAATCCTCTGACGGGTTCGAAAGGAACTCTGAGTAATTTTTCTCAAAAAAATCCGGGTTATCAGCTTGATTTCGGCGGTGTAGTGGAAGAACAGAGAAAATCCTATCAATCACTTTATCTGTCCTTCGGGATTGCCATCATGATCATTTTTGCAATTCTCGCTACCGTATTCAAATCTTATGTTCAACCGTTGATCGTTATGCTGACAATCCCGTTCGCTTTTATCGGAGTGATCTTCGGACTGCTGATCACCGGGCTGCCCTTTTCTCTAAGTACCATGATAGCTGTTGTTGCCCTTGCCGGAGTTGTGGTAAACGATTCTCTGGTCATGGTTGATTTTATCAACAAAGAGAGAGAAAAAGGTGTTGATCGCTGGAATTCTCTGATCAATGCCGGTTCTATCCGCCTGCGACCAATAATATTAACGACCGTGACCACCATCTTTGGCGTGCTGCCGATGATCCTGTCGACATCCAAAGCCGCTGCCGACTGGAAACCGATGGCTGTCAGTATCGCCTTCGGTCTGGCTTTTGCCACCCTGCTGACACTCTTTGTGATCCCTGTGATCTACTCACTGGTGGATTCTCTGTTTGGCAGATTGAAAATGACACGTTTCAAGACTCATCAGAGTTATGATAACTGTATAAATCTGGAAGAAGAATAACGGACAAAATCCGACCTGCCTGTTTCGTGATTCGGAGCAGGCAGGTTTTTTTATATCCGGTAAACTGCTTCGAATTGAAAAATTCAAGGCGAGTTAGATATAGTGTTTGGGAAGTGATTTATACTAACTCGCCCTGAGTTAAATACCTAAAAAAACAAAACATTTTTCTCGACAATTTTAGTAGCTTTTTGTCTTTCAATCCCAATTTGTGGGTTTGGTTTCTAAG
>JAFGMF010000154.1 GCA_016927675.1 Candidatus Cloacimonadota bacterium | reverse complement strand
GGACAGTATTATTACAGACAGAATGCTGAAGCGATCATGACGGCTATGCATCTGCTGTTTCAGGATGCACCAGAGGGAGGGCGAAGATGAGAAAAACAGCTTTATCTCTGGTGTTACAGATGGTTTTAACCTGGTCTTTATTTGCAGATGCCCATGTCTCCTGGGCAATTACCTTTGGAGGATCAGAATCGGAAGGCGGCAGAGATTTGATCCCGGCTCTGGATGATGGTTACATTGTTGCCGGCTATACCTATTCTGAAGGAAACGGAAAATCGGATGCACTGCTGATGAAAACAGATGTTTTCGGTGAGGAGATCTGGAGTTCAGCTTTTGGCACTTCTGGATGGGAATATGCCAATTGTGTCTGTACCTCTGCAGATGGCTCAGGTTATGTTCTCTGCGGCTATACAAGTTCAACTGACAACGGTCTCAGAGATGTCTATCTGGTAAAAGCGGATATTGAAGGAAACATGGTCTGGACCCGAACCTGGGGTGGATCAGGTCTTGATGAAGGAAGATCAATTCTGGCTCTTGAGGATGGCTACCTGGTTTGTGGTTATATAACTACTGCTGACGGGTTGGAGGATGATATTCTGCTCATGAAAACCAATACTTATGGAGATTCTCTATGGGCAGTAATGATTGGCTGCGCGGCATCCGATACAGGAGAAGAGATCCGTGCGACAAGTGATGGGAATTTTATCATTGCAGCCACAACGGGTTTATACGATACACCCGGGATCAATTCAGGAAGGAATCGCGAAATGTACCTGGTAAAAGTCGATTCCGATGGGAATGTCTTAGACAGTAATAATTTCTGTGGGATAAGTGTTACACAGGGTGGATATGATGATTGTTACTCGATCTGTGAAACGGGCAGCGGAGGTTTCTGTGCGATCGGCGGATGTTCTGCCGAAGGTACGGAAGTTCTTGATGTTAACCTGCTTCACACAGACAGCGAATTAAACCTGCTGTGGAAGAATAATCTGGAGCTGGAGAACTTTTATGATTTCAGCCGCAGGATTCATCTGGTAAGTGATGAAGACGGTTTCTTGATTTGCGGATCTTATACCCATACAACTCCTGTAACTGATGATCTGTTTCTGCTGAAAACGGATTTTCAGGGTAATGAACTCTGGTCGTGCACCTATGGTGAAGATGGCTCAGAACTGGCTTATGCACTTCTGGAAACTGATCATGACAGCTACATTGTTACGGGACAGACTAATTCCGGCACAGATGGGGATTATGATCTGCTTCTACTGGAAATATCCGAATTAACAGCTGATTTCCAGGGAATCCCCAGAACAGGTATTGCTCCTTTTAATGTGGAGTTCCACGACTTATCCTCGAGTGGTGCAACCAGCTGGTCCTGGGACTTGGATGGAGATGGCTTCATAGATGCAGAAATTCAGGATCCATCCTTTCTTTACACTCAGTCCGGAGAGTACGATGTCTCTCTTGAAGTGAGCAATGGCTTTAGTGAAGATACGATCTTCCGGGAAAACTATATATCTGTTTTCGATCAGGACAGTGCTCTGGAATTTTTACAGCAGGAAAGCCATGTCTGTTTCCCTGCTGACGGAGAATTTGAACTGGGAGCAGAATTTACTATAGAAACCTGGTTCAATCCCCTGAACTGGGAAGGGTTTTTTAATGAGATAATCAATAAAGGCAGTGTAAGGGTCTATCTGAGTGAAGATTTCCCGATCTTCAATCCTTACTGTGTAGTCGTTCAACTGCAGCATACAGACGGGACAATCAGTCGTTCCTTTACACCAGCTAATTCTGTTATTCAGGAAGGCTGGCAGCATCTTGCGCTCTCCTATGACGGAACTCAATTGAAAGTTTATCTGTACGGAGTTGAGCAAAATCTTGAATATAATCCTGCACCTTCCGGGGAAATTACCGGTAACGCCAATGATGATCTTCTGCTGGGTAACTCAGTTAGTTTTAATGCATCCATGCAGGGACAGCTTGACGAGATCAGGATATGGAACAGGATCAGAACGGTTGATGAGATAAATTCCGATTACCTTTATTATCTGAATGGTAACGAAACAGGACTTACAGCTTATCTGCAACTCAACGAAGGCAATGGAGATCAGCCAGAAGATACATGCGGAAATCTGACAACCGGAACCACAAATGAAGTAAGCTGGGTACAGGGAATGATACTCGTTGCCAGTGAAGCAAATGATGAGACTATTCCTGCTTCGAGGGAATTGAAACTATGGAACTATCCCAATCCTTTCAACCCGGTTACAGAGATTATATTTCAGCTTCCTAAGACCTGTAAAGTCAAACTCCAGATCTATAATCTGAAAGGACAGCTGCTGGAGACAATTATCCATTCGCAACTGGAAAAAGGTGAGCATAATATTCGGTGGGACGGAAGTGACTATGGCTCCGGTATCTATCTTTGCCGGATCAAAACAACGGATAACTGCATTACCAATAGAATGGTCATGCTGAAATAATTCAACTTAGCAGCAGCACCTTCTTCAGGATGGGTGCTGTTTTTTTTAGTTTAATGAATCGGACAAATATTTAGTTTAACTAGCTGCTCTTTTTATCTATTGAAATTTTAATCAATAGAATTAGTCAAGGCTGTACATCTGGGTTTTCCAAATTTCCTTCCCTGATTGAGGAGAGAAGCCAATGGTGGTAGAGGAGGATATAATGAAAATTCGATTTTCAGCTTGCTGAAATACGTTGGTGAAAATCTCCCTGTCGTTGCTGCGTTGATAGTAAACTTTGAGAATTTTTACTCTTTTTTTTATCAACCATAATCCAGAAAAAATATTGCATATAGCTTATCAATTACCTTATTTCAGATGGCGAGACTATTCAATAATAGCAACAGAATCATTAAAAATTCTCTTCCAATCAAAAATTTATTTGACAAAAGCTGTTCGATTTTTTTAATAGTAGCAGTACGCTACTAATAATAGCTCATGTAATTAATAATTAGGAGATTAGCCATGGCTAAAGAGGCTCTTTTGAAGATGCTGAGAGAGATCGGTTTAAGTGAGCTGGAAGCAAATATTTATATCTGGCTTCTGGAGAATAAACGCAGCACAGGATACAAGATCGCCGGACAGATCGGCAAACCGGTTGCAAATACCTACAAAGCTTTGAAAAGTTTGCAAAGAAAAGGTGCAGTAATAAGTGACGACTCATCCGGGACCATATACTTCGATACAATCCCGGCAGAAGAATTTCTTAACAAACTAGAAAGTGAATTCAGACACAAACGTGAGAATATAATTGCAGAAGTGAATAATCTGGAAATCAAACAAGAGCCTACAGGTATATATGAATTACATTCCAAAGAACTGGTCTTCGAAAAGGTAAAGAGTATGATAAACACAACCCGGAAACAGCTTCTGATAGACGGATTCCCTGCTCCAATGAAAGTTTTAAAAGATTTATTAACTAAAGAATTTACTAGCACAAAATCCATTTATATCAAGAACTATGATGGTGACTTAATCGATAATGTTCACCAGATTCAAGCCTCTATCCCGGATTTAACTTATACTGAACTCAATGGACAGTGGTTAATTGTACTTCGAGATACAGTTGAATCTCTTATCGCTTTTTTTAATAAGGATGGATCCGAATTGATACATGCTGTCTGGACTCAAGATCCATTTATTTCTTTTGTTCTATACAACGGATCGGCTTATGAATTCAATTTTACAGAAGTTTGCGAACAGGTTTACAGTAATGATAAAAACAAAATTGAAAACATCAAGGCTATTATCGAACGATATAAGAACATGTTTAAGTATATGAGAGTTGAAGAAAGTAGAATTTTTAAATCAGCAGAAAAGAATAAATAATAAAATTGGAGGATAATCATGAAAAGTATCAAAATTGCATTTACATTGTTACTCATTTCAGGAGTAATTTTAACAAATCTATTTGCAGAAAACTTCATGTGGGAAGTTCAAGGCGGATATAATAAAGCATATCTTTTGGGTTCTATCCACACTATGCCAAAAGATATTTACCCGCTTGATGAAAAGATCGAGAGAGCTTTTCTGGAGTCAGACAAACTGGTGATGGAAGTTAATCCCACAAAATTCGATCAGCAGGAAATTAACAATTTCATCATCACACATGCTGTCTACCAGGATACCACAAACCTGAAAACACATTTACCGCAAGATATTTATCAAACCTTGAATGCAAAGTTCATGGAATTGGGATTTAAAGACGATCAGGTGAAAGCATACAAACCCTGGTTCGTAAGCATCAATCTCTCTCTTGGTGCATTGCAGAAAATTGATGTGGAGAAGGAACAGGGAATCGACCTACACTTCCTGAAAAAAGCAGAAGAGCGTGAAATGCCTGTATTGGAGCTGGAAACAGCTTTAGCGCAATTTGAAGCACTCTCTTCTATGGACAAAGAAACACAGAAAGATGTTCTGATCAATTCACTGGATGAACTTGATGATATTCCCAAGTTTTTCGATAAACTTCTGCAAGCATGGAAAGACGGTGATGCCGAAAAAATGAATGAAGTTTCCCGCCAAAAAATATTGGAAGCCGAGGAAGAACTTCCAGGCATCCGCGATTATTATAACGAACTGTTTTTGAACAGAGATAAAAATATCTTGGAAAAGATCACAGCTTTTTTGGAAGATGAAGAAAAAAGCACGTACTTCATCATAGTTGGAGCTGTTCATCTGGTAGGAGATGACGGACTTCTGCAGATGCTTCAGGAAAAGGGTTATAAGATTGTTCAGATGTAGGATATTTTTGCAAAAGATTATT
>JAFGMF010000153.1 GCA_016927675.1 Candidatus Cloacimonadota bacterium | reverse complement strand
TACCCCAAAGTGGATTTTGGGGGATTCAATATTTTTAGTGAATTTCCAGGCGTTTGCAAGTAAATTCTCCATTACTGCTCTCAGCAAAGATTGATCACCGTAAACAAGCAAATTTTTCTCGATTGTAACTTCGACATCTCTGTCTGGTTCATTGGAACGAAATTCTGAGATTATTTCGTCTGCGATTTGACTTAGGTTCACATTTTGCCAGAACATTTCTTTTCTTGTGGATCGTGACAGAGACAGCAGATCATCGATAAACTGACCCATACGCTGACTGCCCGCTCTGATTCTGTCAAGATAATGTTGTCCGGTATCATCAAGTTTTTCCTGATATGATTCTTTCAAAAAGCGACTGAAACCATCGATAGCGCGTAGAGGAGCTCTAAGATCGTGGGAAACAGAATAAGAAAAAGCTTCCAGTTCACGATTGGTTGCTTCCAGTTCCCGCCGTTCATTTTTCAGCTCTCCGGAAATTCTGTTCAGATCTTCAACCATATAAAGCATTGCCTGTTGACTCTTAGCTAGTTTTGCTACTTTCTCTTCAAGTTCAGCAGTTCTGTCGAGAACTTTTTTTTCCAGGTCATTTTTCAGTTTTCGCAATTCAATTTCGGTTTCTCTTTGTTTGGTGATATCCATGATATTACCGAAAATTCTGATAACTTTTCCATTTATCATTACTGGTTGCGCAACAGTTTTCACCCATTTATGTACACCTGCGGCAGAAATGAATTTTAATTCCAGATCATAGGGTTCTCCATTTTCGCAGGCATTTTTCAGAGCTTCATCAAGAATTTTCTGATCCTCAGGAGGGTAAAAACCCAGGTTATTACTCGGGCTCGAGGGATTAAAGTCTTCACGTTTTAGATCGTGAATGGCATAGACGCCATCTGTCCAGATAGTGTTGTGATTTTCCAAATCCAATTCCCAGCCACCAATTTTAGTAACTTTTTCCATCTCTTTGAATAAGAGTTGATTTTTTTTCAATTCCAGATCTGTTTTTTGATGTTCAGAAATTTCTTTTCTCAAACCTGCGGTTCTTTTTATGATCTCCAATCTTAAATAAATGATTATCAGGCTGGATAAAATCAATAGTGCCGGAATTAAGAAAGGAAGTATGCGTAACAGAATTTCAGTGACACTGAGACTCGTCCACGGTGAAGGTCCAAACCATTTCAGATGGATTTCATCGTATGTGCCATTGGCGATTACAATTGATAAACCTTCATTCAAACGATTGAGCAGATCTGTATTACCTTTTTTAACCGCAAAGCAGAAGTCCTGTCGAAAATCAGGAAGTTGAAGACTGAGCGGAACGATTGATTTCAAACCGATCTCTTTCAGCAGTTGAAGACCCATCACCCGTTGAGTAACGACAGCATCGGATTTGCCGGAAGCCAGGTTGTTAAAGGCTTCCTGAAATGTATGTGTGGTAATAATATTTTCTGAGAGTTTTGTCCGTCGTAAAAACTCTTCAGCGTTATCACCCCTCATTACGGCAACTTCTTTATCTTTAAGATCAGCTAGTGAATTAATATCAGTATTACCTTTGCGTACGAAAACGGCACCATGAAGTGAAAGATAAGGAAAGGTGAAATCGTAAAGAGGTTCACGCTCGGGAGTACGCCCGACGAGTGGCAGAGCATCTATTCTGCCTTCTGCCAGATCCTGTTTAATAACATTCCACAGCCCGATATTGATGTTTACTTTCAGACCGACAGCTGCAGCAGCAGCTTTAAACAATTCCACTGAAAAGCCTGCTGCCTGTCCGTTATTATCTATCAGACAATATGGAGGATAATCTGGTTCCGAAGCGATCAGGATGGTCTTCTGATTCTCGATTTCCCCGGGAATATCTGTTTCAGAATATGAATAATGAATTGGAAAAATCAGAATAAGTATCCAGAAGAGTAGTAATGATGATTTTACTCTGAACGGAATAAAATTATGTCTTATTACCTTCGGGAAAGTTTTTTTTCTGACCATTATCCATTACCCGCCTGATTTTCTTGTGCAAGAAACATTTAAGATAGAAAAGATGAAGATAATTTTTCAGGCAAGATTTTTTTATTTTCTTAGCTGATTTTCTGGTTTTATCGCTGATATCCAGAGGAATGTCTCTCCACCGATCTCTCTTTCCAAAGCTGTTTCGATTTGGTAGCCAATACTTCTGAGAAGCTTGAGAAGTTTATCGGTTGACATATGACTGTAATAAAGCAGTTGCCCCATGAATTCCTTATAACCGTCAAATTCTTCACTTCCGGTATAGGCTTTGGAACCATATGTGAAAAGGAATTTACCACCCGGCGTCAACCAGTTATATATTTTCCTGAACAGTTCCCGATGATCCCGGTGAGGTAAGTGGAAGATACAGTAAATAGCTGTTACTGCTGAGAAATGCGCTTCAGGGAAATCTATTTGCCGCATATCGGCAAGATATGTTTTCATTTCCGGAGCGTATCGGGCAGCCAGTTCCAGCATTTTTACCGAGAAATCAACTCCGGAAACCTGCCAGCCCCGATCCAGAAAATATCTGGCAAAAGGTTCCCCGGCTCCACAACCCAGATCAAGCAGTCTGCCCGACGGGCAATTCAGAGTAGCATAAAAATCTTTGAGTATCTCGCTCATATCGAACAGACACCTGTTTGCTTCGTAGGTCAGGGCAAAATTATCATAAATCTTTCTAATTCCTGATTCCATTTGCTTAAAATATCAGTCGGTCTGTTTACGTCAATAAATATGAAATCGATTATTCCAACATAAATTCAAACTTTCATTTTAGTTAAGGCAGATGCTAGCAAACTGCTCTGATAAAGGTCAGAAAATTAAATATTGATTCATTCAAGCAGACAGAGAAATAAATCATCAGATTAATAATATTTCATTGACGTATTAAGTAGTCATAAAAATTCTCACCACAAATGTGATTATCATGGGAGGTAATTAATGAAAAGAGTAATGTTGTTAATAGTACTTGGTTTGATGTTTGTCGGCAGCCAATTGATCGCCGATGAGATCAGTGACCTGATTGAAGCCGGATTGAAGAATTATAAAGATGGTGATTACAGTCAGGCGATTGAGAATCTGTCTTATGCCAATCAACTGATCAAACAGAAAAAGGGTGAAAATCTGGAAGTTCTGCTTCCGGCTCCTCTTTCCGGCTGGGAAGCTGATGATGCAACGTCTTCCGCAGCTGCTGATGCACTTTTTGGCGGTGGGATCACTGTAAGCAGAGATTATTATAAAGAAGATAGCAATATCAATATCACTATCATGAGTGATTCACCAATGATGCAATCCATGATGATGATCATGTCCAATCCTATGTTTGCAACTTCCGATGGTGGTAAGATCGAAACTATCAACGGGCAGAAAGCAATTGTGAAATTCGAGGCTTCCGGCAGATCAGGAGATGTTAATATCATAGTGAATGGTAAGTATATGATCACTGTTCAAGGCAACAATATCACCAAGAATGATCTGGTAGATTATGCTAAGGCGATAGATTATAATAAAATCGCTGCTTTACAGTAGTATTAACGTAAATTTATTGAAGGGGGATCAAAACGATCCCCCTTTTTTTATGAAAAGTATGAAAACGTTCGTCCTGGCTATAAATGATTCAGGAATGTCGAATCTCTATTGAAAAAGAAATCAGACAAATTAAGATGCTTTCCGGTAAAAATTTTTAAAGAGAGTAAGGAATAATAATCAATAAGGAAAGTTATCATCCTTGCTGACGGATTTAACCAGCAGATTCCTGCAGAATAAGCTGGTCTGAAAAGAACCAATAATAGGGTTGACAAAATAAAGGCTCAAAACATTTTTTCCAAAAAAATTACTTGGAGAAAGTATGAAAAAAATTTTGGTAACGGGTGCAGTAGGTCAGATCGGTTCCGAATTAACCATCTTATTGCGGGATTTATATGGTAATGATAATGTCGTTGCTGGCGGAAGAAAGACCAGACCCAGCGAGAAGCTCATGAATTCAGGTCCTTTTGAGATTGTTGATTGTACAGATGGAAATCGCGTAGCCGAAGTTGTAAAAAAGCATAAAATTGATGCGATCTATCATCTGGCAGCAATTCTATCGGCAGTAGCTGAAGCAAAACCAAATGTAGCCTGGGATGTTAATATCAATGGTTTATACAATGTTCTGGAAGTAGCCAGGGAATTTGATTGTGCCGTTTTTACTCCAAGTTCGATTGGCGCTTTTGGACCAACAACACCTCCGGATAATACTCCTCAGGACACAATTCAGCGACCCAACACTATGTACGGAGTCACGAAAGTAGCCGGAGAACTACTCTGCGATTATTATTATAAAAGATTCAAAGTGGATACCCGTGGTTTAAGGTATCCGGGGATCATATCCAATGAAACTCTTCCCGGCGGAGGTACCACCGATTACGCAGTAGATATCTATTATGAGGCAATCAGGCAGAAGAAATACACCTGTTTCCTGAAAGCCGGTACTTTTCTTGATATGATGTATATGCCAGATGCGTTAAAATCAGCAGTTGATCTCATGGAAGCTGATCCGTCCAGATTGATTCACAGAAATGCATTTAATGTTACTTCAATGAGTTTCGATCCGGAAATGATCGCTGCCGAAATTCGTAAACATATCCCCGAATTTGTGATGGATTATGATGTGGATCCAGTACGACAGGAAATAGCATCCAGTTGGCCCAACAACATGGACGATTCTGCTGCCAGACAAGAATGGGGTTGGTCTCCGGAATTTGATCTTGAGAAAATGACAGTAGACATGCTGGAAGTATTAGGTAAAAAATTAAAATAATGATCTCCGGAATCGGCGTTGATATCATAGAAGTGGCAAGAGTGGAAAAGCTGATAGACAGAGACGATAAATTTCTGCAAAAAATATTTACACAAACCGAGATTAATTATTGCCGGCAATTCACAAATAAAGCGCAGCATTTTGCCGGAAGATTCTCGGTGAAAGAAGCATTCCTGAAAGCAATGGGAACCGGATGGAGCAATGGTCTGAAATTCAATGAAATAGAAACAGTGAACGATGATCTGGGAAAACCGGAAATTATCCTCTATGGTACAACAAAAGAGATTTTCATGCGACAGAATTTTGATATTGCTCACGTTTCGATTGCTCATCTCAAGGAATATGCAACCGCTGTTGTGGTGATCGAAAAATAAATAAACAGGAGTAATCTATGGCACTTGAAAAGTTAAATAAGGCGCTTTCTGCAAATCTGGAAGATTTGAGAGCTTCCGGTCGTGATAAAGGTACAGAAAAGGTGATCAAAGAGATCAAGAAACCTCAGGGCGTATTTGGTCCCCGCTATATCTTAGAAGGATTCGGCGATAAGGAATTCATAAAAATGAATGCAAATTCCTACCTCGGCATGTCCATGAGACCTGATGTTATTCAGGCGGAAGAGGCAGCCGCTCATAAATTCGGTGTTGGTCCGGGAGCAGTACGCTTCATCAGCGGCACTCATACTCCGCATATCGCCCTGGAAAAGAAATTGGCAGAGTTTCACGGACGAGAAGCCGGGATGATCTTCAGTTCGGCATACGTGACAAGTCTTGGGGTAATTTTCCCACTCACAACCAGTGAAACCGTTGTTGTTTCTGATGAATTGAATCATAATTGCATAATTCAGGCAATGCGGCTTTCAAGACCCGCCTTCAAATTGATCTATAAACATAATGATATGGCGGATCTGGACAGTAAAATGAAAGAAGCTGTTGGCAAAGGCAAACGTTGTATTGTTGTTACCGATGGTATTTTCTCCATGCGTGGCGATCATGCTCCATTCGATAAACTCACTAAGATCTGTGCCGGCTACGAGAAAGATTTTGCCGAAGGAGTTATCACTATTGCCGATGATTCTCACGGTGTGGGAGCCTTTGGAAAGACCGGTCGGGGTACAGAAGAATATACCGGCGCAAAAGTTGATGTACTGATTGGTACCTTGGGAAAAGCTTTCGGTGTTAACGGTGGCTATGTTGTTGCCTCCAAAACCGTAATTGAATATCTGCGGGAAACTGCTCCCATGTATATCTATTCCAATCCAATCACCTGCTCTGAAGCAGCCGCTGCCCTTAAAGTTCTGGAGATTCTGGATAGCGAAGAAGGCAGAAAAAGATTGCAGCATCTGGCAGCAATGACCAAGAAATTTGAAGATGGTTTGAAAGCACTCGGCTTTGAAACGATCGAAGGTCCACATCCAGTTGTACCTTTAATGGTACGCGATACTGCGGAAACAACAAAATTGGTTAAATACCTTACCCAAAATGGTGTTCTGGGAACTGGATTGAATTTTCCGGTTGTACCTAAAGGTGACGAAGAAATCAGATTCCAGGTTAACGCAGATCATACTGAAGCTGATATCGATCTGGTTCTGGAAATTCTGGGAAATTATCACAAATAGTATTTTAGACAATTTTTAAGTAAAATCATAACAGGGAGTGATTTTCTGCTCCCTGTTTTCAGCATATTGAAGACAGAATTTTTCATCATGAGGATACCAGTATGATAGAAGGTGATAGTTATAATCTTAAAGGGAAAATCGAGAAAACTGGAAAAAGGTTTTAGTGTCCCGTTTTTTACATCAGAAATAGTACCCGTTTGAAGTTCCATTTACATCCTGATAGCCGAGTTTTCCAGCTATGAATACAGCATGAGGGTTTAAGCAAATCTGAGAGACCACTTTCGCTCTATAAGCTGGTTTACAACACCTTCATTGCTGGCAACTGATTAGGTTAATATTCTGAGAAGTAAAGAGTTCCATCTTTTGATGGAACTCTTTGATAATGTTTAGAGCAATTTTTTTC
>JAFGMF010000022.1 GCA_016927675.1 Candidatus Cloacimonadota bacterium | reverse complement strand
GGCAAAAATCCCGAATTGAGCTGCCGCCCCGAGGAGAATCAGTTTCGGATTGGCGATCAATGTAGAAAAATCTGTCATCGCCCCGATACCCAGAAATATCAGCGGAGGATATATTCCGCTGGTAACTCCGAAATAGATGATATTCATTACTGAATTAAGATCATACACTCCCAGTGTTCCGGGGATATTACCAAGAACAATGCCAAACCCGATGGGAACTAGCAGAAGGGGTTCGTAATTTTTTGAGATCCCGAGATAGATAAAGAACAGACCTACTATTATCATGATCAGATAATTCCAGCTGATCATAGCAATCCCGGTAGTGGAAAAGAAGTTTACCAGTTCACTCATTATTTAGTCTCCGATCTGCAGCAGAACTTCATTTTCCTGAACATTGCCACCCTCTTTCACAAGGATTTTTTTTACAATCCCGCTTTTATCAGTAGTGATCTCAGATTCCATTTTCATTGCTTCCAGGATGATCACCGGATCTCCCGAATTAACGCGATCACCTTCTGCAACCAGAATTTTATGCACAAGACCAGGGATAGGAGCAGTAACATCTCCCGGTTCTGTTTTATCAGTCTTCAGGGAAGGTCCGGAGAATCTCAGGTCAGGTGATGTTTTCTGGGAGCGGACAAGTTTGGGGATACTACCCTGAATTTCATCTTCGATTTCAACTTTATATTCAATCCCGTTTACTTTGATCAGGATGCTGTCACCTTTGTATTCAAGTATCTTTGCTTGATAATCATCCCCATTGATTTTAAATTTATATGTTTTCATTTCTGTCTCCTTAAACCATTGGGAAAAAGTCGATTTGGCATATTTATCTTGCCTGCAGCTCTCCATAGACTCAGAGATGACCTTTTCCAGGTCAGCAATAATTTATTTTGTTCCCGTGCTTCTAATTCATGAAGATAAACGGTTGATATAACAGCAATAATTGCATCCCGGCTGAGGTGCTCTGGTGTTGAAATAATTTTTCCCAATGAAGTTTGCACTGCAATTTTCTTCTCTTTCGAAAAACCCTGAAGGAATTTTAGTTGATTTATTACCCAGCCTACGAGTGCCAGGCTCAGGAATACGATCAACATGCCGATGATCACAATTCCGAGGTAATAATAATTTCTGGTTTTTCTGAACTCATTTTCAGCTTTCAGTATTTCTTCTTCTGTTAAATCTAATTCAGCCAGGGTTTGGTTTATATTTGTTCCACTATCCAGCCCTGTAATCTCTATCAGCTTTTTTACAGGGATTTTAATTTTGCCGGCTGCCTGTTCGAGGGTCAGATCGGAAGTCAGATTTACTTTGGCATTCAAATCGGTTATGCTTAACCATAAAACCAGCAACAGCAGACAGGCGAATAATTTCTTCATGAACATATTCTCACCTAATCAAAGGGGAATGTTCCCGTGTTTTCTGGGTGGATTAGAATCCTTTTTTGAAGCCAGCATTTCCAGTGCTCTGACGATTCTGAATCTGGTCGAGGCAGGTTCAATGATATCATCAATATATCCTTTTTCTGCAGCAAGATAGGGATTAGCAAATTTTTCTATATATTCATGTTCCTTTTCCTGCAGAACTTTTCCCACATCTTCTGCGTTTTTTACTTCTTTTCTGAAGACAATTTCTACTGCCCCTTTGGGTCCCATAACTGCAATTTCGGCAGAAGGCCAGCAATATACCAGATCAGCTCTCATGTGACGGCTGTTCATCACACAATATGCTCCGCCATAGGCTTTGCGAAGGATGATTGTTATCTTGGGTACAGTTGCTTCGGCGAAAGCATAGAGGAGTTTTGCACCATGCCTGATGATCCCTCCGTGTTCCTGAGTAATTCCGGGCAGGAAACCGGGAACATCTTCCAGAACAACCAGCGGAATATTAAAAGCATCACAGAAACGAACAAATCGTGCTGCCTTGATCGAAGCATTTATATCCAGGACTCCGGCAAGAACTTTAGGTTGATTGGCAACGATTCCTACACTCTGTCCGTTCATTCTGGTAAAACCGACGACAATATTCTGCGCGAAATTCTGTGCAACTTCAAGAAATTCACCCTCATCGGCAATGCTGTAAATGACATCGAGAATATCATAAGGTTTGTTGGGATTTTCCGGAATAATCTCATTCAATTCTTCACAGCGTCTGTCAATCGTATCCGTGGTAGATTTGAAAGGAGGATCTTCCAGATTATTAGAAGGAAGGTAACTTATCAGTTTTTTCAGAAGAAGAATTGTTTCTTCTTCATCTTCTGTAACAAAATGAGCAACCCCACTTCGGGAAGCATGGATCTGAGGACCGCCCAGACCGTCGGTGGTTACATCTTCGTTAAGTACAGTTTTCACAACTTTAGGACCGGTCACGAACATATAACTGGTTTTTTTATTCATGATCACAAAATCGGTAATTGCGGGTGAATAAACCGCCCCGCCGGCACATGGACCCATTATTGCGGAAATCTGGGGAATTACTCCGGATGCCATCACATTCCGAAGAAATATATCCGCATAACCCGCAAGAGCATCAACTCCTTCCTGTACCCGGGCTCCGCCGGAATCATTCATGCCAAT
>JAFGMF010000152.1 GCA_016927675.1 Candidatus Cloacimonadota bacterium | reverse complement strand
CGCTCCCTTTTTTTAACGCGATGTAATGGAATTGGGATAACCAAATCAACCTGGTTAAAAATCTGATTTTCTTCCAGATATTTATACATCAGATGAGCTAAATATTTACCCAGCCGTGAAAATTGTCTGTACTTAAAATGATGGATAAGATTCTGAATATCATCAAAAAGAAAAAGCGAACGAGCAAGGTCAAAACTAAAATCCCGGTCTTTACAGAAAAGGCATTCCTGATCATAATCTTTCAGAGGAGAGCCACAAATCTGACAGATATTATTCAGAAAGATAAGGTTTCGCCCACAGGTTTTGCAGAGAAATTCCTCATTCTTCTGCAATCTGACATTGCAGTTCAGACAAAGAGATGGGAAGAATATGTCTATCAGGTGGGTAAAATACGTCATTTTCCTTTAGTTGTAAATAATTCTGATAAATACCCGGAAATTCCACTGAAAAGATAAACGATCATCCACAAGAAAAACACATAATTAAAATATTTTACAGCCAGGATAACACTGATTATGAGTAACAAAATAAATATCTTCAGACTTCTTTTCGGAAGGTTTTTCCAGTCAAGAGATTGATATTTTATCCTGCTGACCATTAAGTAAGAAACAACAAGAACAAGAATTCCCAGAATTACAGGTGATCCGAAGATATTAGCCGAAGACAGGACAAACAGGGAACAAGCTGCAATAAAACCGGCTGATGCCGGAATGGGAAGCCCGGTGAATGGTTGTTTTTGAGAACTTACGGGATTTTGGTGCATATATCTGATCAATCTAAATCCGCCAGATGAGATGTAAACTAAACAGATAATCAAACCCCATGGATAAGATCGTGAAAGTATTAATTGATAGGCAAGATAGATCGGAGTTAAACCGAAAGCAATGAAATCGGTTACAGTGTCAAACAAAGCTCCAAATTGAGAGCTGACTCCCAATAGTCTGGCCAGTTTTCCGTCAATTCCGTCAAAGAACATAGAAAAGATTATACAGATGATCGCAGATTGGAAATTTCCCCGGGTTATCAAGGTAATTCCCAGAATTGCCGAACCCAGGCTCAATGCAGTGAAGAAATTAGGAAGCAACACTTTAAGTGTGATTGTTTTCTTCGTTTTGACTTTCTGGTCCATTGATCAGGTCACTTTTTCGACGCCAGAACAGTTATCCCGGCATGGATTTTTTCACCAGGTGTAATATTTATTGTAAAATTTTCAGGGATCTGGCAGTAACAGGTTCCATTACCCGCCAGAAATCCTGCCAGCCTTTGTGCGATTTCCGTTTCATGTTCAAAGATTTTGTGAAATCCTGTGAGTGAAAACTGGTCATCAATTTCTCCGGAGGTTGAAGAGCGTACTTCAACAGGATCAAAGATGGTTTTCTTGATGATGATGATTTTCTCCTGAGATATTATTTTCTCGACGCGACCTGTAATAGGAGCGTAGTAAGAATTACTATTCTGAGACGAATCATATATCCTGGAAAACCGGAAGCAAAACATGACCAGGAAATAATAGATAAAACCTGCCAGAGCAATGAATTTGGAAAAATTCCCGTTATAGCTGAGATTTATGATAAAGCTGATAATTACCAGTAGAATTCCTGGAGAAGCCATTAGATATTTAGCTTTTTGTAATCTCATGATATTCCGGATGGGGTTAAGTTCTGATTCCATTCAGATTCCTACTCTGTTAAAAATATGATCAACATGTTTCAGATATCTTTCATAATTGAAAATATCGTCGATCTCAGATTCGGAGAAGTATCTCATGAGCTCTGAGTCGTTGATAAGAAGGTCACGGAATTGATTATCTGAATTCCAACATCGCATGGCATTTCTCTGCACGATTTCATAAGCTTTTTCTCTGCTGAGTCCTTTTTGAGTAATCTCCAGCAGAAGTACCTGGGAAAAAACAAGACCGCGGGTCAGAGCTAGATTTCGCAGCATATTATCCGGATAGATGAGAAGATTGTCGATCAGTTCGATCATTTTACCGAGCATATAATTAAGCAGGATTGTTGAATCGGGGAGAATAACTCGTTCTACAGATGAATGGCTGATATCACGTTCATGCCAGAGAGCATTATTTTCCAGCGAAGCAAAGGAGTTTGATCTTATCAAGCGCGCTAATCCACACATCTGCTCAGTTACAATAGGATTGCGTTTATGAGGCATAGCAGATGAGCCTTTCTGATCTTTTGAAAAATTCTCTTCAACTTCAAGAACTTCGGTTCTCTGTAAATGGCGGATCTCCGTTGAGATCTTCTCAATTGTTGTGGCAATGATAGCCAGAGAATTCAGATATTGTGAGATCCTGTCTCTCTGGATTACCTGAGTGGAGATATTAACAGGTTTGAGATCAAGATATTGACAGGTCAACTCTTCTATTTCGGGAGACAGATGGGCAAAATTTCCAACAGCTCCGGAGATTTGACCTACCGAAATAATATCAAGGGCCTGCTCCATTCTGACAATATTCCGCTGCATTTCATCGTACCAGAGTGCGAATTTTAATCCGAAAGATGTCGGTTCAGCATGAATTCCATGAGATCTGCCGATACACAATGTTTTTTTATGCTCTTTGGCTTTTATTTTTAAGACTTCGGACATTTTTTCAAGGTCACGCAGGATGATCATTCCCGCTTGTTTGAGCTGGAGGGAAGTTGCCGTGTCCAGCACATCACTCGAAGTCATCCCAAAATGTATCCATCTTGAAGATGGGCCGACAAATTCGCCAACATTTGTTAAAAAAGCGATTACATCATGCTTTGTTGAGGACTCTATTTCTGCGATCCTGTCAACATCGAAATCTGCTTTTTCAACGATGTTTTCCAGATCTTCCGCGGGGATGATCCCAGTTTTTTGCATGGCTTTACTGGCAGCAATTTCTACATCCAACATGCACTGATAGCGGTTCTGAATGTCCCAGATCTTGACCATTTCTGGTCGGGAATAACGCTCTATCATTGTTACCTCGCAGGTTTTTACTAAAAATTATCTTTAGGGATAATTTTATCTAATCAAGTCGACGGATTTCTATCTCGGAAAAAGTGATTTTGTCAATGTGAATATTTACTAAATCATTATTTTGTTCTTTTAAGGTGATTTTAGAAAGGTCATGATGATATTCTAAAAGAATTCTGATATCCTTTTCGAGATAATCTATCTCGATCAATTCCATTTTTGAATTAAAGACAAAGCTAACGTTTTCTTGAGTTATTTTCTTATTTTTCACAATCTCATTTTGATGATCATCAAGGAGATCAATTGCTTGTAAGATATTAAGATATGGATAATCTGCAATCAATTCTTCGGGAGTTAAGATCGTCAGACCGGTTTTTTCCTGATCACGTAGATAGATCAAAGTATCCATATAAACTGAAAGGAAAGGTGTCGGGCGCAGTCCCAGAAGACCTGTATCGAAAATATCCGCTCTGACAGCAGCTGGATTTTTTCTCATCGAGAAATTCTTTCTCAGAGAGTATTGATTGTGATTAATTTCTATGATACCATCGATTCGGAAAGACTTCCATTTCTCCAGATTTGCTTCAAGCAATTTCCTGTTAGCTTCCGGATCATGCTTAAGCAGAATTGAACAGGCAGAAATTGAGATTATCAAAAATATCAGCAGCAATTTATTCATGTTGACCGCGATTTCGGGGTAAGATCAGCAGAATCACACCCGCTAAACCTCCAATGATCATTGTCAGACTCAGGATTTGTCCCATTGTCAGAAATCCCCAGATATAACCAAGATGGGCATCAGGCTCACGGTAAAATTCAACGATGAATCTGAATAGTCCATACAAACCGATCCAGGCCCAGAAAACGAGACCATGTTTTTTAATCTTCTTAAGAAGGATCAGGCTGATGAAAAAAAGCAGTACTCCTTCCAGAAATGCTTCATAAAGCTGAGAAGGGTGACGCGGAAGCCCGTCCGAATTCGGGAAGATCATTACCCAGGGTGCTTTACCGGGAATTCCATAGAGTTCGCCATTGATAAAATTACCCAATCTTCCCAAACCCAGACCGATCGAGACCAAAGGCATTACCGGGTCAGCCATCTGATAGAAAGAGATGTTATTTTTCTTACAGAATAAGTAACCGATAATTATTACTGCAAAAGCTCCGCCATGGAAAGACATCCCTCCTTCCCAGACAGCCAGAATATGAAGAGGATTAGTCAGATAATAGGGAAGATTATAAAACAGCACATAACCGAGTCTGCCGCCAATAATAACGCCCAGCATAATATTGAAGAGCAGATTGTCATACTTTTCTCTGCTCAACTTGAAGTTTCTGTAGTGAAGGAATTTTTTCAAAAAGATATAACCGAGAATAAAGCTCAGAATATAGAAAAATCCATACCAGCGGATCTGTAAAAATCCTAATCTGATAATCGTAGGATTAATTTGAGGATAATTAATTACGAGGAACAATTTACTTGCCTAATTCTTTCATTTTCCGGCAAAAGATCTCTGCCAGTTCTTCCGCTGGAAGTTCGTATTTCTCGCCCTGTTTTCTTATTTCGGGTGAAAATATCTTCACTACCTGAGTGGGAGAACCATTCAGACCGATATCGTTTTCATCCAGTCCCAGAAAATCAGCATCCCAGATTTTTAACTCTGCATTTTTTGCATTTCTTTTCCCTCGAAGCGAAGGCAATCTGGGAGTATTGATGTCTTTTACTACGGTGATGGCAGCAGGCAGTGACAGTTCTAATCTGTCGAATCCGTCTTCCATCAATCGTTGAACAGTTATTCTGTTGTTATCGATGCTTTCTATCTGGCGGATGAAACAAGCCTGGGGAATGTTGAGATGAGTGGCAACTCCGGGACCGACCTGTGCCGTATCACCATCAATGGCCTGTTGTCCGAATAAGATCAGGTCAAAATCACCAATCTTACTGATTGCACTGGCAAGTGTCAGGCTTGTTGCCCAGGTATCGGCACCGGCAAAACGTCTATCGGTAAGAAGAATTATCTCATCTACCCCGATTGCGATAGCCTCTCTCAATGCGGTTTCTACCTGAGGCGGACCCATACTGACGGCAGTGATCTTTCCGTCATATTTTTCTTTTAGCCGAAGAGCTTCTTCAATAGCATAAAGATCGAAGGGATTAATTATACTTTCGACCCCTTCTCGGATCAATGTATTATTTTCAGGATTAATTTTGATTTCATTAGTATCTGGGACCTGTTTGATACAGACGATAAGGTTCACATTTACTCCCGGTTGTAAAAATCTCGGATTTGATCAATAACATAATCCTGTTGTATCTTTGTCATTTCTGAATACACAGGAATAGAAAGAACTTCTGAAGTTGCTTGTTCACAGTTGGGGAAATCTCCCGGTTTATGCCCGAGATAGGAGAAACATTCCTGCAGATGCAGAGAAAGTGGGTAATAAACAGCACATCCCACACCGTGTGCCTGCAGAAAATTTTTCAGCTCATCTCTTCTTGTTGCTCTGATTGTATATTGATTATAGATCGATTCTGCTTCAGGATGAATTACCGGAAGTTTTATCTGAGGTATTCCAGCCAATTTCTGATTGTAATATTCTGCATTCTTTCGTCTGGCTTCAGACCAGTTTTGCAGATATCTGATCTTAACCAGCAAAACTGCGGCCTGAATTGTATCCAGCCTGCTGTTCAAGCCTACCCATCGGTGATAATACTGGGGATTTTCGCCGTGTACCCGTAACATAAGCAACTTGTCCGCCAGAGCGTCACTATTGGTCAAACACATACCTGCATCGCCCATTGCACCCAGATTCTTACTCGGGAAGAAAGATAAGGTGCCGATATCTCCAATTGTGCCGGCTGTTTTACCGGCGAATTTGGCACCGATACCCTGAGCATTGTCTTCGATAATTTTCAGATCATATTTTCTGGCAATGGATTTGATCGAATTCATGTCGGCAGGCTGGCCGAATAGATGAACCGGCATGATAGCCTTTGTTTTTGAAGTTATTGCTTTTTCTATCTTCTCGGGATCGAGATTGAATGTGTCCGGTCGGATGTCTGCAAAAACAGGTTTTGCTCCGACTCGGTGGATAGTTCCGGCGGTAGCAAAAAAAGTGAATGGAGAGGTAATAACTTCGTCGTTATCACCAATACCCAGTGCTAACAATGCCAGAACCAGAGCATCTGTACCCGAAGCACAACCAACGGCATGTTTAACCTGACAGAAATCACTGACAGTTTTTTCGAATTCTGTAACCTGAGGTCCCAATTTGTAAGCATGGGTTGTGAAAACTTTTTCCATCTCGGTTTTGATTTCAGCTAAAATATTTTCGTATTGAGCATTTAAGTCCAGCAAAGGAACATTCATCATTTATTATTCCTCAAAATAATCTACTATTCTGGTGAGAATATGATCGAGATCATAACGTGGTTCATAGTTCAGATATTTCTTTATTTTCGAAAGATCAGGAATTCTCTGGCGCATATCTTCGAATCCTTCTTCGTAGGCGTCTTCATAGGCAATATATTCAATTTTGCTTTTACTGTTGGTCATTTTCTTGATTTTTTTTGCCAGATCTTCGATAGTAATTTCCTTATCGTTGCCAATATTGAAAATCTCACCTTCAGCTTTTTTAAAATTCATTAATCTGATCATGCCATCAACTACATCTTCCACATCTGCAAAACAGCGAGATTGTTTTCCATCCCCAAAGATTGTGATCGGATGATTGAGCAGGGCATTTTTGACAAATTTCGGGATTACCATGCCATACTGTCCGGTTTGACGGGGTCCGACAGTATTGAAACACCTTACTATCACAACCGGTAATTTTTTTTCCCGGTAATAAGCCAGAGAGAGAAATTCGTCTATTGCCTTGGCAGAGCTGTAACTCCATCTGGTAATATTTGTTGAACCAAGCAATCTGTCATCTTCTTCTTTAAACGGAACATTGTTGCTTTTACCGTAGATTTCTGAAGTTGAGGCAATTAGGACTTTTTTCTTGTATTTATTGGCAAACTCGAGAACATTTTCTGTGCCGCCGATATTTGTTCTTAATGATAACAGAGGATTGTCAATAATATATTTCACACCTACGGCTGCAGCCAGATGATAGACCTGGTCTGCTTCCCTGATCAACTTCTCAAAAACGTCACGATTAAGAATAGAATTAATCGTATAAGAGAATGAAGGACTCTTGACCAGATGCCTGATATTGGAAAACTCTCCGGTAGATAAGTTATCGATCACAGAAACCTGTTCGCCTGAAGCAAGCAGTTTCTCGGCCAGATGAGATCCGATGAATCCGGCTCCTCCGGTAATTAAAATTTTCATAATTTAAATCCTTTCTTAATTAGTCGTGGCATTTTGGTAAATCAGGAAAAGAGTAGCCAGTTGTGAAAGAACGGTTAACACCTCTTTCGATAGAGTCCAGTAATTCTTTTCCGGTTTTTCGGGAACCAGGATGATATCGCCGGCATAAATAATTATATCCTTACCGGGTTTCACCCATTCACCGCTATTACCACGGATTATTCTGATCTTGTTCTTTTTGGCATGATAAGAAAATCCACCTGCACGTTCAATATAATACTGATAATTCATCTCTGGAAGATATGTATACTCCCCGGGATGCTCGACAAAACCTCTTACTTTTACAGTCAGGATCTGACTTGGGAAGTAGATGACATCTCCGTTTTTCAGAATTTTATCTTCTTTTTTATCATCATCGATAATAAGTTTCTCAAAATCTACCACAACTTTGTTTTTTCGTTCCCGGAGAGAAGATTTCAAATATTCATATTCAAGGTATTTCATTTCTGAAGGCGGGATAAGTAACAATCTTTCCAGTTCGAGATCAGGCTCAGGATTTTCTCCCTGTCTTAACAGCAGAGCATTTCTTAAATCGGCATTCTCTGTTGTTCCTCCGGCGGATTCAATTAAATCGGATAAGGTGGTTTTAAATTTATCAAGAGGGTAACGCCCGGGATAATAAATCTCTCCAGATACGATAATAGTTTCCTCAATAAAAAATTCCGGGATTGATCTGATATAAATCCGGTCTCTGTTGCTGACAAAAAGATTGGCTTCTGAATCGGGATCTGATAATATCCTATTCAAGTCAAGATCGATTGTAGTGAGTTCTAGGTCACCATCATATCGATTAAGATTTGCCATTTCTAAATCAGCATCTTCTGTTAATCCACCGGCAAGCTCAATAACATCAGAAACTCTTTCTCCGTCAAGGATTTCAATGTTCCCCGATTTGTTGACAGCTCCCATGATCGAGATTTGCTTCATCAAAAAAGACACATGAATGACATCACCGTCTTGAATATAGGGATTCTGTTCAGTATCGCCCAAAAGATAGAACTTCTCAAGATCAAGAAGAACAGTTCTGCCATCTCTTCTTAACTCGATGTTTCTCGAAGATGACTTTATGGTTCCTTCATCAATATTACTGATGGGATTTTCGGAGTTGGTTTTTTGATCAATAAGCAGCTGATTGTTTTGGAATTCAGCTGGATTAAGATCAGGAGTAATGCTACCCTGAAAGCTGATACCTGCCATTTTGATTGCTTCGGACACTCTGCTGGCAGGAGGTAGACGATAAACGCCGGGATTAATTACGGCCCCGGTTACCGAGACAGTATAAAAATTAGCGGTTAATTCAAACTGAGCAGATAAAGTGACGGCAATAAATAATAATAGTACAATCCAGGATTTTTTTTTCAGCAAAATTTCCTCCTGATTTCAAAGTCAAAGAACAGCTCTGGATGAGAGGATTGTGATTTTATCGACAAAATCCCTGTGAATAAAATATTTATAATCTTTTCAAACACTGATTAACTCCTTAAAGATTAGGAAAAAATCTAAGATAATCCATTTTTGTCAAATTATTCCTTTAACCTGGCAAACTTTGATGTTGTCAGTGAGTTAAAAAGTTAACAATCTCGAGACTTTTATTTATGGTTTCACTTCTCTGAAGATCGTTTTTCCGGGAAAGTTCGACGCTGATCTTAAGATTTTTCGTACTGCTGAACTGGATTGGGTAAGCAAAATGCTGAACGAATTTTTCCAGTTTTTCCCTTGATGGTAATTGATTGCTGCTGAATTCGATGATGGCAACGTTCTGCTTTAAACGAAAAGATGCTAAACCGGATTTTCTAATCATTAATCTGAGATGATAATAGAGAAGAGAATTTTCTGCCTGTTCAGGCAGCTTCCCGAATCTGTCTTCCAATTCTGTTTTAAGTTTATGGAATTCCTGCTCATCCTCGAAATTCAACATTCTGCGATAGATGTTCAACCTTTCCTGTTCATCGGAGATGTAATATTCGGGGAAATAAAAATCACTTTCCAATTGCAGTCGTACATGCTCTTCTGTTTTTTCTGCTTCCTGTCTGATCTGATCTCTTCCGGAACGGAGTTTTTCAACCGCATCTTCCAGAAGCCTGGTATAATGGTTGAATCCAATGGTATTAATGATCCCATGCTGTTTTGTTCCTAGTAATGCGCCTACGCCGCGTAGCTCCATATCACGCATGGCAATCTGATAACCGCTGCCGAGAGATTCATATTCGATAAGTGTTTCCAGTCGTTTCCTGGCATCCTCACTAAGCTGGGGAGGAATTATCAGATACGCATATGCCCGTCTGTTACTGCGCCCGACTCTACCCCTGATCTGATATAACTGGGCTAATCCGAATGTATCCGCCCGGTTGATGATGATGGTATTGACATTGGGAATATCAATTCCCGATTCGATTATCGTGGTTGCGATCAGAACATCAAACTGATGATGAGCAAAATCAAGAGTTACCTGCTCGAGTAATTTTTCGGGCAACTGACCATGCCCGATGCCAAAGGTTACACCCGGTAAAAGATTACGCAGTTCAGCAGCGATTGTATCGATGGTCTGAACCCGGTTGTGAATGAAAAAAACCTGTCCACCACGGTCTACTTCACGACTGATTGCGTCTTTTATCACTTCCTGATCATAAGGAACAATAACGGTTCTGATCGGTAATCGTTCTTTGGGAGAGGTTCTGATCAACGATAAGTCCTTGAGGCGGGAAAGTGCCATGTACATAGTTCTGGGAATAGGCGTTGCAGACATATATAAAGT
>JAFGMF010000151.1 GCA_016927675.1 Candidatus Cloacimonadota bacterium | reverse complement strand
TTTCCTGTCGACGGGAAAAATTCCATTTCAGAAAATCATCATTAAATTCTGTTAATTCAAATTCCTGCCATTTTCCATCAATACGTGCCGATACAGTATTTGATCCTTCTTCCTGGGTCAACGCTGTTTTCTGGACACAATAATCATCAATCCATAAATCAGCAGGGTTATTTTTTTCGGAACAGCCCCAGCTTAAGCAACACAGAATTGATATTACCAACAGATATCTGTACATAAATTCCCCCTGAAAATATCTTTTTTTCATGTGATTAAATTTCCTTTTTCCTTCAACCCCTTTAATCCCAAAAAATCATCGGGATCGTTTTCTCCCCTTCCGAAGGGGAGAATTATCTTGTCCCCCTTTTTAAGGGGGAATAAAAGGGGGTTTAGTAGTTAATCATCCTCTTCTGTGTTTTCCCAGAATATGGATGTTTCATATGATTATAACTCCTCTCTTTGATAAATGTGTGTGATCCGTCAACCGATATCAATGGCAAATTGACAGCAATCGTCACCCTTGAGCAGAGATTTCAGAACTTCGACTTTGACCGGTCTACCCAGCGCTGCTTCCCATTGTTGTCTTTCCCAGCCTGCACCGCAATAGCAGTAAGTTGGCGACAAGCCTGCTTCGAGATTATTCCTGATCTGGGAACAGAAACAGTAGGCTTTTCTTTTTTCGGCTTCTGTTTCAGCCTCTTCATATGCTTTGGGATTACTGGGATTTTTTGTTGATAGAATCGTATTCCCTTTTCTTACGGGTACCTTACCCCAGCCTGGATCCTGTCTGATAAATTCAATTACTGCATCTACAGCTTCCAGATGATTTTTGTTCTGGGTAAGACTTTTCTGATATGTTTCTGCCAATTTTTTCAGTTGTCCTGCCGGGAATACATGGGCACAGCGAGTAAGGATCTCGTACCTTTCAGTTTCTGAAGTTTTTTCATCCAGCCTCTTCATCATCTCTTTTATCCATTGAAAGCGCTGAGTCTCATCACTGTCAAGTACCAACCTTTCAGCATCTGTCATGATCTCTGCTCTTTTCTCACTCTGCAATACACTATCAAGATTAGCAGATAGCAGATTAATCCAGTTATGAATTACGAATTGTAACTCGATTTCCTTTTCACCTTTATCATTGAGATGATAAACTTCTCTGCAGAATTCATCGGAGATCAGACCTTTGCTGGCAGCATACTGATATAATTTCCCATAACTTTTGTTAATTTCAGTTGAGTTCCCCGAATGTTTCATAGAAAGAACTTCCAGGTTTGGTAACTGCTCTACTTTCAGTTTTTCATTTCCCGGCCAACCTGATTCGACCGGAAAGCCGAATTTTACTTCAAATCCACTGCTATAACTGCTGATAAACATGAAAATGCAAAAATCGGGACCTGTAACTTTATCCGGTTCCATATATTTATGCATATCTTCGAGGGCAGCGAAGATTTCAATTCTATTTTTCAGATTCATCACTTTCGTTACCGCAGAAGTTGTGGTAATGGTTTTGGGTTTAATAATCATGGGACGCTCTCCTTTATCTAATTTATTCGATGATTTTAACGATCTCATCAAGAGTCTTTTTTCTTGGACCCCGGGTATCTTTCTGGGGATAGCCCATAGGTATAACTGCAACAAATTCGCCAGCATCTTCTTCCAGAAAATTCAGAACTTTATCTTTAAGCAGACAGATTATCCCCAGCCAGACGCTTCCTAAACCAAGAGATGTCGCTGCCAGAAGCATATTCTCAACTGCAGCGGCAGAACTTTGGATTTCCATTATTCTGAAAAAATCCCGGGCTTCCTGCTGTTCTACCTTATACAGTTTTGTTCCATTCTTAATTAGCTCTCCCGTATTGGCAACAGCTATCACAACCGGCGCACTGTGAATACTTCTTGCCGCCATCCTCAGCAATGTTGATGAAGGCCGGGGAAAATCATCGGCATGTTCGTTAACCAGATCACCTAACTGATCTTTCTTCTCGCGCAGAAGAACGATGAACTTCCATGACTGCTGATTATGGGCTGACGGTGCCTTATTGGCAGCTTCCAGAATTTCCATCAAGACTGCCGCTGAAACCTGTTTATCCTTGAACAAACGGATACTGTGACGTGCCTTTATGGTTGCAAGAGTTGAATTATCCATTGCTTGATCTATGCTATAGTAACTTCTTTACAGAGGAAAACATCCTGGATCGCATTCAATAACTCCACACCTTCTCCCATTGGTTTTTGAAAAGCCTTTCTACCTGAGATAAGACCCATTCCGCCTGCTCTTTTATTGATTACGGCAGTTCTGACTGCCTGCTGCAGATCATTGTCTCCCGAAGCTCCTCCCGAATTTATCAGACCAGCTCTTCCCAGATAACAGTTAATAACCTGATAACGGGTCAGATCAATCTGGTTGTCAGTAGTCAAATCACTATAGACCTTATCGTTGGTTTTACCAAATTTGAGGGCTTTATACCCACCATTATTAGTTGGTTGTTTCTGCTTTACAATGTCTGCTTCAATAGTCGCGGCAAGATGATTTGCCTGTCCGGTTAGATCGGCAGATGTATGATAATCTTTTTGTTCTGTCTTGAAGGCAGGATTTCTCAAATAAGCCCAGAGAACCGTAACCATTCCCAGTTCGTGAGCATATTGAAAGGCTTCCGATATTTCTACGATCTGTTGTCTGCTTTCTTCTGATCCATAATAGATAGTTGCCCCTACTGCTACAGCGCCCAGATTAAAAGCCTGCTCTACAGAGCTGAATAGAATCTGATCATGGATATTGGGATATGTAAGAAGCTCATTATGATTAATTTTGACAATAAAAGGTATTTTGTGAGCATACTTACGCGATACGGCACCCAGTACGCCCAAAGTGGACGCAACTGCATTACATCCGCCTTCGATAGCCAGCTTTATAATATTTTCCGGATCGAAATACAACGGATTAGGAGCAAAAGAAGCTCCTGCGCTGTGTTCAATACCCTGATCAACAGGAAGAATAGAAAGATATCCGGTGCCTTTAAGCCTGCCGTGATCGAATAAAGATTGCATATTTCTTAAAACTACAGCATTTCGATCCGATGGTACCATAATCCGATCGATAAAATCAGGACCGGGCAGATGAAGTTTCTGTCCGGGAAAACATGCCTTGTATGACAGCAAATCACCTGCTTCGCTGCCTAAAATCTGTTCAATTCGCTTGATCATCACATAACCTCCCGTGTTTAAGATTACTATTCCTGACTCGCTATAATCGAGCAGAAAAAAATATTACATCAAATTCTCTTCATATCAATATAATTGGTGATAATTTTTTTTTCATGAAATTAAGTTTGTCGATAATTTAGTCAAGAAAGGAATCATTTCACGCAGATAAAAAATATAACCTATCTGCTCAAATTGTTAAATTCTCCGGGTTATTGCATGGAATGCAGCGACATGTAAATCTATTGTTTTCAGGATAAGAAGGTTGAGGTTAAGGGCAAGACAAGCTTCGGTTATTACTCGTTCCAACGGTCTCCGTTGGAATGTCGGATGTCTCCGCTCCTGCAGACTCTCTTCACATAGAGCATTGGGACAAGGCTAATCATCTCTTTCGGGACAGAAGATTTTTAATCAGATGATCAGCATTTTATCTGATTGCTTTTTCTCCTGAGGATGAAGCTCCAAATTTTCTGAATAACAAATAAAACAACCCGGTTGAAGCCAGGCAGATTGTTATCCAAAAAGTCGATTCAGCTGTTGCAACATGAATTCTGCTGATCTGGAAAAACAGGGTAGATACAATCCAGGCCAAGACTGTGAGATATATTACTGAAAACAACGCCCATCTCCAACCTGCTTCACGTTGAATAGCGGCAACAACCCCTACACAGGGCATATAAATCAAAACAAACAACAGATAGGAAAAAGCATTGTTCAATCCGCCGAAATTCAATCTTAATTTTTCCTCAAAATCGGAAAATTCTAACTCTTCCTGTTCACTTCTGCCGGTGATATCGGCATATAATGTGATAAATGAGTTACTTATGCTTTCCCTTATTCCTTCTGATTCACTTACAACCTGCTCAGTATTTTGATATAATGATCTAAGTGTACTAACCACTGTTTCTTTGGCAAAGATACCCGTTATAAGACCTACTGTAGCTGGCCAGTTATCATCAGTTATTCCTGTCGGCTTGAAAACCGGGGTCAATTTTCTCCCCAGATGACTCAAGATCGAATCTTCAAGTTCGATAACTCCAAATTTACCATCTGTGCCAATTGAACTGAGAAAACTCAACAATATAATAAAACCGATGATCACTTTCCCGGCTCTGATGATAAAACCCTTCAATCTCTGCCAGGTATGCAGCATTATGCCATTGAATGTGGGAATATGATAGGGAGGCAGTTCCATCACAAATGTTGAAATCTTGCCCTTGAACAGAGTGCTGTTAAATAGTAATCCGGAAATTATAGCCAGAATGATCCCGGTAAGATACAGGATAAAAATGATCACCCCTCCATTTTCACGAAAAAATACAGAAGCAAACAAAGCATACACCGGAAGTCTTGCTCCACATGACATCAATGGATTTATCAGGATTGTCACCAGTCTGTCCCTTCTGTTTTCCAGAGTCCGGGCTGCCAGAATCGCCGGAACATTACATCCAAATCCAAGAATCAACGGGATAAATGCTTTACCGGGTAATCCGATTATTCTCATATAGCGATCCATGACAAATGCTGCTCTGCTCATATAACCGGAATCTTCCAGAATAGCCAGGGAAAAGAACATGAAAAATATCGGCGGAATAAATGTGGCAACGGTCTGGATACCTCCGCCGACCCCGGCGGATAAAAATACTACCAGCCAGGCAGGACTGCCCAGAGAGTTGAATAATTGAGCAGAACCATCAACAAATATCGCCCCTGAAATACTGTCGAAAAAATCTATAAATGGCATGCCTACCTTGATAGTTAAAGTGAAAACAAGATACATTATGCCCAGAAATATCGGAAGACTCAGGTATTTATTCAACACAAAATTATCGATCATTTCCGTAAGATCTTTTCTCGGATCTTTTTCCCGATGGAGAATATCTCGGGTAAGTCCATGAATGAATCCGTATCTTCCATCTGCCATAAGCAGATCAATATTCATGTTGGTATGCTTTTCTATCCTGCTGATATCGGGCTTGATCTCTTGTTCCAGAGTTCCTTGAGTAATTTTTTTTGCCAGCTCATCCCCTTCAAGTAATTTGATAGCCAGCCACCGATTATCAACCAGATGAGACTCGGCATAATTCTGCGTAAGTGGATAAATCCTTTCCAGAGCCTCTTCAACAACAGAATCATAGACAACTCTTGTCGGTGATATTTGATGTGATTCTGCTGCTCTGATGAGCTCATTTCTGAGAAGATCAATGCCTACCTTTTTACTGGCAACAACAGGAATTACCTTACATCCAAGGTGCTCGGCAAGATGTTCAATCTCAATTCTGATCTTCTTCTGTTCCGCCAGATCCATCATATTGAGAGCAATGATCAGAGGAATCCGCATTTCAAGCAACTGAGTTGTTAAATATAAATTCCTTTCCAGATTAGTCGCATCAATAATATTGATAACCAGATCTGGTTTC
>JAFGMF010000021.1 GCA_016927675.1 Candidatus Cloacimonadota bacterium | reverse complement strand
GATATCCGCTCCAGATATTTCCGCCGTCCAGAAAGAGTACTCCGTAAATGATATTCCAGATCAGGTGTCGTAATTCCAGTGAAAATTCCAGATAACTGTTTCCGCCTACCGGATTATCAAACTCGTTTCGAGGACCTATATCGCCGCGTTCCCATCCGCGGATCGAAGAACTGCCACCGGCAAAGAAACGCTCTTCGATCGGCGTTCTGCTGTCTCCCCAGATCGGCTTGATCGATCCCAGTTTAATTTTACCGGCGAGAACCAGCTGGCTGTAAACAGTCTGATATTTTCTTAGATCAATCAGACCTTGAAGGTAATGATATCTGCTTTTCAGCTTCAGTCCGGATAAGGTTGAAACAATGGAAGCATAAAATCCCCGCTCCGGGAAAAAGGGAGGAGTGGAGTTATCCAGAGAAAGTCCTGCGGAAACACTTGATTTATTGTAGTATTCATCATAAAGTTCACCGTTTTCATCTTCGGTATCAGATTCCAGATCAAGATAGTTTCTTTCGAATCTGTATGAGAAAAAAGTGGTAGTCAAATTCGTCGGATTCCATTGCAGAGTAGAACTGACGCCATAACGTTTAAGCTGATATGCGCTTTCTCTTTCCTTACGCAGAAAAGGATTTAGGATCAAACTGCCGTCGGTTACTGGAAATGCCGGTTGGATGATCTTGAGATTAAGATTATATGGCTCCAGATAAGAATGTTTTATATTTAGAACAGTGCGCTGAGCTCCCATGGGGAATCCACGACCCTGAATATTTGCGGATATCCTGAACCGATCTTCCAGGCCATAACCGATTCCTGTCCGAACCGACCAGGCAGGAAGTTCTCTGACGTTGATCTCGATCGGGATCTGCCCGTCAACGATCTCATTCATCAGAGTTCTGATGGTAACGATTTGAAAAACTCCGAGCTGCTGGATCCGTCTTTGAGTTTCTTCGATTCCCGAAAAATTGTATAGTTGATCATGAGCGAAATAAATCTGCTTTTCTATGGTTTTATCTGAAATCCGTTCATTACCTGTAATCAGGTGATCACCGAATTTGCACAGTGGACCAGGATCGATTTCATATCTTACCTGTGCCAGAGTGTTGGCAGCTATCAGTCTGATCTCAAATTCGATTTTCGGTTCGGGGAAGCCGTTTTCCTGAAGTAAATTGATTATCTGTCTTGTGGTCTTGCGGATGTTGTTATCCTGGAACCTTGTTCCCGGTTTCGCAGCAAAATCAGCTTCATTTTCCATGATCAGATCACGAATGATCAGGCTGTCAACAGTGGTAACTGAATAAATCAGATAATCGAGTTCAGCGATTTTTACAGCTTTCCGCTCATGGATATTGAAAGTGATCGCCAGCCTTCGTCCGGGATGATCGATTTCCCGATCAACATCAATATCAATCGCAAGGAAACCGTTTTCCTGATATCGTTTTGTGAGTATCTGCAAATCTTCGGCAAGCAGAAGTTCGTTGAACAAGGGTGGTTCTTTCCAGAAGATGATCTTATGATACAGCTTTGCTGATTTCAGGGAAAGATCTTTTCGCAGACTGGCAGTAGAGATTTCTTTGTTACCGGAAAATCTGATTCCGGTCAACCGGTAACCATCTTCTGCACATTTAAGGATTGAAGTTGCTACCAGTAAGATGAACAGTAAAAATAAGGTGAAGCAAAATTTCATAATTCTCAGGTCAGTTATTTATCGGCAGTCAATGGCTTATCCATGCCGAAAATATACCATAATCCTGCTCCGATCTCGATTCCCAGCTTCTGCTGCTGAACAAGGTACTCTTTGACCTTTTGCTCTGGGATCAGATGAACGCTGATCTCTTCTGCTGCTTCAAGTTGCTGGACAGGGTTGTTATTAACAGCGCTGGATTCTATTATCTTCACCTGCAGAATTCTGGTAAGTTCATCGATTATCCCGCTATTTGAACGGAGCGGAGGACTCAGATCAAGAGGAATTCCATGATATCCCGTCTCTTCTTTCAGTTCACGCAGAGCTTCCTGAATTACAGTCTGATCATCTGCCGGGTCACACTCCAGAGTACCTGCAGGCAATCCAAGGACTGTGCTGTCAAGAGCCTGCCGGTATTGCCGGATCAATACAATCCGGCCTGATGGCACCATTCTGGGTAAAATGATTATGATCATCTTCTGCTGCAGCCGTTCGATACTTTCCCAGGTGACGATCTGACCTTTACTATTACGGAAAAGTGTTTTTTTCAGACGTAACCACTTACCTTGGGCGATAATTTGTTCTTTGAGTTTCTGCACAGGATCTATTTAACCAATCAGAGTTTCAACAGGTTTAAACCGGTATTGTCATCATAAAATCTTTCCACAACGCCATCAATAACATCGATTACAATTTCGCAGGTAACACTTACAAATGCTTCGTTCAAGTGTCCGCCCCAGGCAGCATGATTCTCATCAGCGAGATTTATATGAAGATGGAGATAAGTCTCTCCGTTCTTAGTGGTAATGTTCCCTGTTAAAGCTGTAACCTCGTAATTTCCGGTAAATTCGACAGATTGATAGATCTGGGTTTCAAGGTCAAATAAACCGATCGTTGCCCGGTTTACAGCACCGATTCCTGTGATGGTTCCCAGCTTTATCTGTTCTTCGGAGCATAGATCCAATAAACTAGTGATAATTTCTTCTTCCCGCTCAATTCGGAGAAAATACTTTGATCCTATTTTACGGAATTTCATCCTTCCTCCTGAAATATATTTTTTTGAAGCCATTAAGGGAATTTATCTAACTTTGTCTAATAATTTTTAAAATCAAATTTATCAGGTTAGTAATTCTATCTTTTTGATTGACAGATTTAGCTATCCTGAAGGCATTGATATTTGATTCTGAAGATTGCTTAAGATTTTATATTTATATAATTAATAAAGAAATAAGGAGATAGTATGAGTACAAAACACATTTATCTTTTCGGAGATGGAAAAGCCGAGGGCAAGGCAGATATGAAGAATCTGCTCGGAGGAAAAGGTGCCAATCTG
>JAFGMF010000150.1 GCA_016927675.1 Candidatus Cloacimonadota bacterium | reverse complement strand
GTCTTGTTCCAATGCTCTGCGTTGGAATATTAGATGCACAATCTGCGTGAAGGGACTAAGTGTTATGTTCGCCGGAGTGGTAACCTGGCATTCCATAAGAGACCGTTGGAACTAGTAATAAAGCGTAATCAGCAGCTGCGGGATATTTCACACAGACACTCCTGTGCTAAGCTTTGGCTTTGCTGGCAGGTTGTATTTTTTTACAAAACCATCCACCTTCTTGTTTATCACAGATATTTGAGTTTCAATAACTTCAGAAGGAATTTCAGCTCATTTCTACTCCGCTATCGGTTTTTTTTGATGAGTTATCTCTATAAATCTGTCGCACCGGGGGCAGTGTACATTAGTCCCTTTGAAGTCTGGTGGAATTTTGATCTTCAATCCACAGGTACATTGCAGGAAGTTAAACTGGTTAAGGGTGCGCATCATATCATAAAGTTTATGATCATCTTTGGGTTGCTCCGTTTTTTCCAAACCAGTTTCTGTCTTCAGATTGATCTTGGCTGTATCCCTGATCCCGGATGGTGGTATGATGTTGGTGCGTACATCCCGATTTCCTCTGATTCTGGAGAAAGCATTTTGATAATCGATATAGTTGGCACCGGAATTTATTTCTCTCAGGATCTTGATCCGTTCCTGGATTGGAGGATGGGTACTCGTAAGGTTTGCCAGTTTTTTCCCGGGCTGATTAAGGGGATTTGCAATGTAAAGCCCTGCTGTAGCTTTATTGGCAGATTCCAGTCTATAAGTGCTCAGCGATATTTTTTCCAATGCTGATGCCAGTCCTTCAGGATATCTTGTCAGTCTTACAGCGGTTGCATCTGCAAGATATTCTCTTTTACGGGAAATAGCAAAATAAAGAAGTTGAGCCATCAGGGGAGCAAGGATTGCGAACAGGATAGCAACAAGCAGAATTATCTGGTTTCCCCCTCCCCGAGATGAGTTCCGGGAACTAATTCTTCTATTCCCGCCAAACCACATGCTGCGAAGAAAAATATGGGACAATAGAACTATGCTGCCCAGTAGAACCCCGGAAAATGTCATATAAAGTACATCCCGATTGAGAATATGAGATACCTCGTGGGCGATAACCCCTTGTAATTCGTTTCGGTTGAGGGAATTTAACAATCCGGCAGTGACAACCACCGAGCTCTTTTCAGGATTTCTTCCGGTTGCAAAGGCGTTGGGTGCCGGATCGGAGATCACATAGATGTCCGGCATATTAGGCAGATTAGCGGCAATTTTCATCTCTTCGACGATATTGTATAATTGGGGATTAAAATCCGGACTGACCTTTTTGGCTTTGCTCATTGTCAGGATAATGGAGTCCCCGGAAAAATAACTGACCAGCGACATGATTATCCAGATGATCAAGGCAATAGATAAACCTAAAACCCAGCCGTCTTCTCCGAAAAAGGACATGCCGATAAAATAACCAAGCAGCAATAATGCTGCGCCCATTGCTCCAAAAAGAAATAGAGATCTTCTTTTGTTAAGCTGAATCAATTCCCACATGAGATTCTCTCCAAATTTCTAATGATCAGGAAAAATTAACCTTGGGTACAGCTCTTTCGGCTTGATCTTCGATCTCAAAAAATTCTTCAGTCTTGAATCCAAACATACCGGCTACAATATTGGATGGAAACATCTGGATCTTGTTGTTGAAAAACAAAACCTGATCGTTGTAATTCTGTCTGGAAAAAGCAATTTTATTCTCTGTAGAAGTGAGTTCTTCCTGAATCATCAGGAAATTCTGATTAGCTTTCAGATCAGGATAATTTTCCACTACAACAAAAAATTTACTCATAGCACCACTTAGTGTCTGTTCAGCAGCTGCTTTCTCTCCGACGCCCTGAGCATTCATGGCTTTACTTCTGGCTTCGGTTATCTTCTCTAATGTCTCACGTTCATGCTTCATGTATCCTTTGGCGGTCTCTACCAGATTTGGGATCAGATCATGCCTTCTTTTTAACTGAACATCGATTTGTGACCAGGCATTTTTAACTCTGTTTCTGAGTTGGATCAGACTGTTGTATATCCCGATAAAAGATGTTATTATCAGAAAAATAATGATTAACAGGATTACTAATGGAATCATTTACCCTCCTTGAGTTCTTTATTATCAAACATATCTTTTAAAAATAAAACGATTTTATTTTCCTTATCCAAACCACCCATTCTGATCACCTGATACAATTCACCTTTATCAAACCAGAGGCCATGACCTGCTCGGCACCGATCAAGATGAACCTGAAGTGTTTTACCCGCCAGAACTTTCTCCATTTTTTTATTACAGACTGGGCAATTGTATTTTCTTTCTTTGGATCTTTTGTTAGTAATGAAAGTAGAAAGTAACTCCTGTTTGTCGGTGGCTTCATCGAGAAGTAATTCAAGTTCATCCGAATCCAACCAGATCCCTTTACAGAAATAACAGTGATCAATTTCTATCCCGGATAATTCCAGGACAATCATTTCAGTTTTGCATACAGGACATTGCATCAGATCAGCTCTCCTTTCATACAGTTACAAAAACTTTTCCTGAGGAAATCTGCTTTTCAGAAAAATTTCAATTTTTTTACTCCGAATTTATAAACTAAAAGTTGAATCATAAAAAAAAAGTCAATCATTATCCTATAACCGACAGAGTGAAACATTGATATTCTCATCCATGGAATATATAGAACAGTCTGGTTTTGGGAAAATACAGGGGGATAATTAACTGCCAAATCCCTTTTAATTCACCCTTATCATCCTTCTCCGGCAGCTGCCGAAGAAGGTGTGTCAAGGGGAGATGTCCGACGCAGGAGGACAG
>JAFGMF010000149.1 GCA_016927675.1 Candidatus Cloacimonadota bacterium | reverse complement strand
TTTCGATCAGGATCGAAGACCATTACTACACCAGAAATGATGCTGCTGTTGTCTTTCAATATCATAACAATCATACCGGAGAAACCAGATATATCTATCACGGAAATGATGGCACGAGTATTCCCTGGAACGATACGGCGCAATTGAATTTCCTGCTCCCCGAAGTTCGGGAAGCCGTTACCCAAATGATCATCCAGATTGCAAAACGCTTCCCTGTTATCCGCTTTGATGCAGCCATGACCCTTGCGCGAAAACATATCCAGCGCTTGTGGTTCCCCGAGCCGGGTCAGGGTGGAGATATCCCATCACGAGCTGAACATGGTCTGACCAAAGCAGAATTCAATCGCCTAATGCCTGAAGAATTCTGGAGAACTGTTGTGGATAGAGTTGAGCAGGAAGCCCCTCATACTCTTTTACTGGCAGAAGCTTTCTGGATGATGGAAGGTTATTTTGTCCGCACCCTTGGTATGCACCGGGTTTATAACAGCGCTTTTATGAATATGCTCAAGAATGAAGATAATGCAGCCTATCGGCAATCAATATTAAATATCATTGAATTCAATCCCCAGATCCTGAAACGCTTTGTTAATTTCATGAGTAATCCCGATGAAGAAACGGCAATCGCTCAATTCGGCAATGACGATAAATATTTCGGCGTCTGCGTTTTGATGTGCACAATGCCGGGCTTACCAATGTTTGCCCACGGGCAGATCGAAGGATTTCAGGAAAGGTACGGAATGGAATTCCTCCGGGCTCGTTGGGATGAACAAGAAAATCAATATCTGATCAACCGCCACCAACAGGAAATTTTCCCGCTGCTGAAAAAACGTTACCTGTTTGCTGAAGTTGATAATTTTCTGCTGTTCGACTTTCAAACCGATTATAACGGATTAAATGAAAACGTTTTTGCCTACTTGAATAAATTCCGGAATGAAACCGCTCTGGTAATCTATAATAATAAATATGACCGCACCAGCGGCAGAATTTATCAGACTGACTATCTCGAAAAACAAAGCTCCGGCAGTAAAAGGATTGTTAAAAAGCTGTCCGCAGCACTTAACCTGCACAATTCTCCGGATCACTATCTGATTTTCAGAGATGTTATCAGCGGATTATTCTATATTTCTTCATGCAGTGAACTACACCATCACGGTCTCAGGCAGACACTCGATGGATTCAAGTACAAAGTCTATCTCGATTTCGTGGAAGTCGTCGATAATCAGGATCGAAATTATTCGGAGTTACATCTTTTCCTGCAGGGTTCCGGAGTGCAGAATATCGATCGGAGCATCATGCAGATCAGGTTGAAAAATACTCTTAATAACCTGGAAGAGTTATCATCACCACGCTTGTTCAAACATTTCCTGCACATGATCGAGCAAGGTACGATCACCAGCAGTTTTTTCGAAGAGATGGCAATCCGTCTCGAAGATTTCTTCTCGATATTCCAACAGGAATTCAATCCTGAAACTGATTCCAAAATCGCATTAACAAATGCACTTGAAAAATTCAGAAATTGGAATTTCAACTCTCCGATAAAGATCTCAGAAGATCAGAAATCGGATATTCTCAGTCTGATCTGGATCATCCTCTCCTCCCTGAAAAATCTGATCCCGAATGACGTTTCTCGAAAAGATGATTTCAGCTGGATTGAAGATCTCAATTTCAGTCAGAAAATCTATGCCAATCTGCAGCCCTGGTTCGAGGATATCAACGAAACAAGGTTCAACGCCCTTTTGCAGATATGCCTGAAATGGGATAATCTCTGTTCCGAAGATTTTGGTGAGAAAATAATTGATCTGCTGACCAACGACTCCCATGTGCAGATCTTCCTTAAAATCAACGAATATAACAAAATCCTTTGGTTTGATGATCAGGCTTTTGACCTGCTCTGGCACTGCCTTCTTCAGATCAGTCTGATCAATCTGAAGACAGATGAAAGACCCGAATCTAAAAACAAAAACAAGATCATTGCCGACTTCAGGATAAACATGCTTTCCCTTTTCAAGGCAAAACAGGCTTCTGAATTCAAAGTTGAAATCCTGATCAGGGAAATTAGTTTAAACTTTAAAATCACAAACTGATTTTTTATTGACACTCCCGTTAATGAAAATCTTTTCTGTTTAGAGAAGAGGATACGGGCAAGTGGAATATTATTTGAACATTATCAAACAGAATAATTTGAAGCTGACACTCCGGCGCATTGCCGTGATCAAGCTTCTGCTCAACGAACACAGGCTGTTCACTGTAGCAGAAGTGCGCCACAGATTGAAGAATGATTTTTCCAGAGTCGGATTGCCCACTGTTTACAGAATTCTGCAGCAATTCAGAGAGATCGGTCTGGTTCAGACTGCACTTTCCGCGAATGATCACCTGCGCTATTTCATCTGTACCAGCAGAAAACATGATCATCATCACTTCATCTGTTCACAGTGCGATCGGGTTTACTGCCTTGATTATTGTCAGCAGAATCAGATCGAGAAATATATTGAAACCGAATTACACGCCAGAGCTGATTATCATTATCTCCAGATCGTCGGATTATGCGAGCATTGCCGGCTGCCGAAAGCACAGGATTCTGATTAAATGAAAATTATTATGGCATTTATATCGAAGCCAGGAGAATATTAAGAATGAAGAAAAGTGCGTGTGTAACAAATCAGCTGATAATAAAAGCAATTATTTTATCTTTTTCTGCCATTGTGATCTGTTTAACCGGCTGCTCATCGGAAAGAAAACCTGAATTGAAAAGAAGTATTTTCGTCAGTATTCCCCCTCAGAAAATGATGGTTCAGCAGATTGCCGGAGATCTATTTAATGTTGATTATCTGGTTCAACCCGGGCACAGTCCTGCAACTTACGAGCCTACACTTGCGCAGATGGAAGATCTTTCGGGGGCGGAACTGTTTTTCCGGATCGGTGTTCCTTTTGAGGAGATCTGGGTCCACAGGATCAGAGACATCAATCCGGAGATGAAGATAATCGATGTGAGAGATTCGATCTCTCTGCAGCCTCTTGATGATTATCAGACACTGATCAACAAATCACTGATGAGCCCCCATGCCGGAGAAAAAGATCATGACAGGTCATCAGATGACCA
>JAFGMF010000148.1 GCA_016927675.1 Candidatus Cloacimonadota bacterium | reverse complement strand
TGGATGAATTTATTCTTAATGCTTCCTGGCACCCGACCCACTTCCCTCCGGATTTCGGTATTCTGTCATTGCTGATCGGATCTCTGGTAGTAACATTTGGAGCTTTGCTCATCTCTATTCCGCTGGGACTGGGATCAGCTATTTATATCTCGGAAATTGCCGGCCCGCGAACCAAGGAGATCATCAAACCGATAATCGAATTGCTGGCAGGCATTCCATCAGTAGTATATGGTCTTTTCGGCATGGCATTTCTATCACCTTTTCTGATCAGGGTTTTCGGCATTCCTTCTGGCTTGAATGCCCTTTCGGCATCGATTATTCTTGGTATCATGGTTGTCCCGATTATTTCCAGCATGAGCGAAGATGCCTTGTCCACCGTACCGAAAAGTCTGCGGGAAGCTTCGCTGGCTCTGGGTGCAAACAGATGGGAAACCATTATGAGGGTTGTTCTGCCGGCTGCACGTTCGGGTGTTCTGGGCAGCATAATCCTCGGATTCGGTCGTGCGATCGGAGAAACAATGGTGGTGATCATGGTAGCCGGTGGAGCAGCGCAAATTCCTTCCAGCCTGTTTGATCCGGTTCGACCAATGACTTCTGCCGTTGCTTCCGAAATGGGCGAGACCGTTTTTGGCAGCCCTCATTTTCATGCGCTTTTCGGAATAGCAGTAATCCTGTTTATCATAACCTTCATCACTAATCTGATCACCGAATTTGTCTTTCAGAGAAAGAGGAATCAAACATGATGACAAAAAGACAAGTTCATCAATTTCTCGGGGTAAATATCCTGCGCCTTTTTATAGTAATTACCGCAATGTTCTTGTTCATGTTCCTCTTTGTGATCTTCAGTAAAGGCGGAAAGATGATCTCTGTTTCTTTCCTTACTGAATTTCCCCGGAAATTCATGACGGAAGGCGGCATCTTTCCTGCAATAGTCGGTACTTTCTGGCTGACAGTATTATCAATTGGAATATCTTTACCACTGGGAGTGCTGACGGCAATCTATCTGGTAAGTTACGGAAAACCACGGTGGTTAGTTAGAATTGTAAGAATTGCGATCAATACATTGGCCGGGGTTCCGTCAATTATCTATGGATTGTTCGGACTGGCTGTGTTCGTGCAGTTAATAAAGCTGGATGTGTCCATGCTGGCCGGTTCATTAACTCTGGCGATCTTAGCCCTGCCTGTGATCATTAATGCCAGTGAAGAAGCACTGCGAAGCGTACCTCATGATTTCAGGGAGGCATCTCTGGCTCTGGGCGCGACCGAAAGGCAGACAATTCTGCGCGTGATTCTGCCTACAGCGCTTCCCAATATCATGACCGGAACGATTATCAGTATCGGACGGGTTGCAGGCGAGACAGCACCCATCCTGTTCACCGCTGCTACTTTTTACACCCGTCATCTTCCTACAAGTGTAATGGATGAAGTAATGGCGCTGCCTTATCATATATATGCTCTGATGACCGAAGGTGCTCATGCCGACAAGCAGGTACCGATAGCTTATGGAACGGCAGTTGTCCTACTGGCACTTGTACTTTTCGTCAGCATGGTGGCAATTATTATTCGATATAATATAAGGAAAAAAAGAAAATGGTAATTAATCAGACTTCAAATACGATTAACAATGAACTCGATAATAAAAAAAAGCCAGAATCTGTTGCAGGAATTGCTCATATCCGCACTGAAGATCTGAACCTCTGGTTTTCGGACAAACATGTTCTAGTCGATGTGAATATCCCGATCTATGATAAGAAAGTTACAGCTTTGATCGGACCATCAGGTTGCGGGAAATCAACTCTGCTCAGATGCTTCAATCGGATGAACGATCTGATACCTGAAGCAAAGATCAAAGGCAAAGTTCTCCTGAATGAAGAAAATATTTATGAACCAAAAACTGATATTACCAGAGTCAGGACCAAAGTTGGCATGGTTTTTCAACGACCCAATCCCTTTCCTAAAACCATATATAATAATATAGCCTATGGGTTGAGAGTACGTGGAGAAAAAAAGAAAAATATCGATGAAGTTGTCGAGAACAGCTTAAAAAATGCCTGGTTGTGGGATGAAGTGAAAGACAGACTCAACGCATCCGCAATGTCACTATCCGGTGGTCAGCAGCAAAGACTCTGTATCGCCCGGGCTCTGGCAAATGACCCTGATATTATTCTGCTGGATGAACCGACTTCAGCTCTGGACCCGCAATCTACATCCAGAATCGAAGAATTATGTCTTGAACTGAAAAACAAGGTGACTATTCTCATTGTGACCCATAATATTGCTCAAGCCGGCAGAATCTCAGATTATACAGCCTTCATGTATCTGGGAGAAATGGTGGAATTTGAAAAAACAAAGAAAATGTTTACAGTACCCAAAGACAAACGCACGGAAGCATATCTCAGCGGTGTTTTTGGATAATTGATTTGATCATGCTTACGGAAAGAATCTCCAAACTAAAAAAAATGCTGATCGAACAGTCTCTTTTGGTAGAAAATATTCTTGAACTCAGTATTACCGGGTACATCACCAAAAAACCTGAGAACTGGAAACAGGTGGCAGCTCTGGAAACTGTTGTCGATCGAATGGATAATGAAATAGATGAATACTGCATGAACCTGATAGCTTTGCATAATCCGGAATGCAAGAATCTGCGTATGGTAATGGCTGTTATGAAGATCAATATCGATCTGGAGAGAATGGCAGACCTGGTTGTAAAGATTAGCGAAAGTTACGGATTTTTGCTGTACAAACCTGTCGATAAACCGATCATCAAACTGGCAGAAATGGCAAAAGAAACGAAAAAAATCCTGCAAAATGCCATAAGTGCCTTTATCTATGAAGATATCGAACTGGCTCTTAAAATAAGAGAACAAGATCATTTTATTGACAGATTGCATGATCAAATATTTAATATATTAATCAGCGATATGAAGGTCACAGTGGAATCAGCTCTGCATATCAAGCGTATTTCTCAGAATTATGAAAGGATCGCAGATCTTTCCACTAATATTGCAGAAAATACTATCTATATCTGCAGAGGAGATATTCTGAAACATAGCTACAGATTTGCTGAAACTGGAAACGGGGAGATGATCAGATGAATAAGATCAATATGTGTTTGTTATCGATCTGCCTTCTGCTGTCAGCCTGCGTGAACAGCGATAAATCTGTCCAGGGTGCTGGGGCAACTTTACCAGAAGCACTTTATCGAAAAATGTTCAGTGAATATACCAAGAAGACAGGTGAAAAAATTCATTATGTAGCCATCGGTTCCGGTGGCGGTATTTACAAGTTGATGGAGAAAAGCGTCGATTTTGCAGCCAGTGATATGATCTCTGAGAAAGAAGAATGGAACCGGGAAGTTTTTTATCTGCCTGTTTGTCTGGGAGGTGTGGCTATTGCCTATAATCTTCCGGCTAATCCTGTCTTAGATCTTACTCCGGATATCTTGAGCATGATCTTTCAAGGTGAGATTATTTACTGGAATGATCAGCGAATAAAGGACATTAATAAAGATATCATTTTACCCAATCAAAGAATTCTGGTAATCAGTCGTTCTGATGACAGCGGAACGACCCGGATCTTTGCTGATTATCTGAGTAAAGTTAACTCTGAATGGGCAACAAGAGAGAAAAATCCACTCAAGGAGTTCTTTGCTCTTTCTGCAGGAAGCAACAGTGATGTTGCAAATCTGATAGCTGAAACACCGGGTTCTGTCGGTTTTATCTGTCTTCATTATGCTGTTGCAAACAAACTTGCCTATGCCAGAATTCAAAATTCAACCGGCAATTTTATTCTACCCGATCCCTCGAGTATTGCCCTGGCTTCAAATACAGAAATTCCTGCTGATACTCAAGTTTATCTAACCAATTCCAATTCTGAATATGGCTATCCCGTCAGCGGTTTCAGCTGGATTATTCTCTATCGAGATCTCAGCTATCTGGGCAGTGAAAAAGCCGAAAGGTTGATCAGATTATTGAACTGGATGCTCACCGATGGTCAGGAGATTAATGAATCTCTGCTTTACTCACGGTTGCCTTCCGATATAGCTGTCAAAGCTCAGAACATGTTAAATGATATTACTTACTAAAAAATAGATCCAGATTAATGAGCATGTTTGCCCGGAATACGAAAAAAATCATCAAATTTATCTTTCTAATAGAGTGGATAGCTGATTAATCCACTATATGATTTATTAATAAAAATATTTTTTGTAGGAGAGTAAATGATCATAGAAGCAATACAGGAATTAAAGAAAGCCGTAATAGAACAGGCTAACCTTGTGGAATTAATGATAGCAACTTCAGTGGAAGGATTGCTTGAACGAGATGAATCAAAACTGGAAAATGTTTTTAAACTTGAAGATAAGATAAATCACAGAGAGCTTGAAATCGAAGAAGATTCCATTTCGTTGATCGCATTGCAGAAACCTGAAGCAAAAAATCTTCGCATTATCCTGATGATCATTGCCATGAACAATGATCTGGAGAGAATGGGTGATCTTGCTGTAAATATAGCAAAACGGTCTCAATATCTGATCAGAAAACCATTTATCAAAAAACTGATCAATATTCCAACCATGGCGGAAGAAACTCAGAAAATGCTGCGTAATACCATCAAAGCATTTGTCGAAGAAGACGTTCAACTGGCGAAACAGGTCTGTATTGACGATGATATTGTGGACGATCTGAGAGAACAGATTTACCGGCTGTTGATTACCTACATGATCGATGATCCGGCTACGATTAAACGGGCTTTTAATATCAATAGTATATCAGCAAACCTGGAAAGAATTGCCGATCTCTCCACCAATATAGCAGAAGAAACCATTTACATAGCCAAAGGTACGGTCATTAAACATCATACAGATCTGGATTACTAACCTCCTATCCAATAATCCAGGCATCCCTTTCCTACCTCTCAGGAAGGGGATTTTTTTTTGAATGGGAAATGCTTTCTGCAATTTATTGCCTGACCGGAATATAATCTGCGATATATTCTGTACCGGACATGACAATGTGTAAAAAAACGAACACGACGATCCCTATCGCTGCTTTCGAATTCACCCAGAGAATGATGGAATTGTTTCCATCTGGTTATCAAAAATGAAAACGGGAATTATTATCACATAATATAAAGACATTCAAGATCCGGAAAAATATCCGGAAACACAATCTAAATTTTTTTAAGCAAAAAAAAGCGGATCAGAAAGAGCTGGAAGAAATCTGCCTGATCCGTGAATGGTGAGTAAATGGCGATGTTTTAGCTTTATTTGATTAATTGAAAAGCTGGTTAATTTTAACTAACTAGTTGATGAATTCACGAAAGAACGTGTCCCAACCGGACTTAGATAAGACATTTTCTCTGCTGCGGGTTTTCAGTTGCAGCCGAAATTCACTGTCATTATCCATTTGATCGATAACTTCGAGCATTTTATCTTGCCATTTTTCGATAGAATTTTCTTTGAGTACAAAACCTGTTTCGCCATCGATGATTATTTCTTTGGGACCACCTGCAGAACTCACCAGAGCGGGTAAGCAGCAGGCTTGAGCTTCCAGAACCGACATTCCGAATGTATCCGTCCGGCTGGGGAAAAGAAAAAGATCAGCACCGGAATAATAACGTTGTAACTCATTCCGTTCTCTTCTTCCCGTGAAGATGATATTATCGTTTGCATAGATCCTGGATAGTTCATCTTTGTGAGGACCGTCTCCCACAAGCAAAAGATAATAGTCATTTCTGGATTTCAGGATATTGCTAAACGCTTCCAGGATGATCGTCAGATCTTTATCATGCGATATTCTGCCAGTATAGAGAAAGAATTTTCCATCTTTTAGATTATATTTATTAATAAGATATTCTCTATCCCGTGTACTGTGATAAAATTTATTTTCATCAATGCCACGAGGAAATATCTTCATCTTTGATCTGTCTATACCGCGTTCTTCAAGGATATCCAGATATGATTGTGAAGGCACATACACCAAATCCATCTGCTGGTAAAACCAGTGAGTATAGCTTTCCATTAGTGAGATAAGGGATTCGTCTCCTTTCACACCTTCAGCCTGAGCTGCAAAATCAGTATGATAGATCCCGATACTTGGAATATTAAATAGTTTTGTTGCCAGAAGAGCTAATAAGCCAAAGGGACCAGGAGTGGAAATGATGATCTTAGCCGGGGCTGAATCGTAGATTTTTTTGATAGCCTTGAGTAAAGATGGAAATTTGATGCTTTGATTTTCATAATATGGCAGATGGAAATTGTAAATAACCGGCAGATCGATATAATTATCATCATCTTTTCTATGCTTGTGAGAACTGATGATCTTGAGTGCGAATTTCTTCTGCCTGGAGATCTCATGAACCTTGCTCAAGGTTGCTGCAACACCATTCAAATCGCCAATCGTGTCTGTGAACCAGAGAACATTTTCAGATCCGGATATTTTTTTTACACCGAATTTACTGCCCATATTATCGAGCAGATCACGGTTGGCATACATATGATGAATCGTTGTGTAAAATGGCAGAGTCATAAAAATACCCGGCAGCGAAGATGAAATATTTCTGATGATCTTAACCAGGTTGCCTTGACTTACATTTTCTTCGAAAGAGGAAAACAAGACTTTAAAAAAACTATCCACGATATCCGATATTTTTTCGTAAGCAATTTCCAGCCTTTTATCGATATTATCGTTTTTTTCTTTTTGCAGCGTTTCCACCAGTTGCACGAAAGAATGCTGCAACATGTTGTCTTGGTTCTGAGAAGATCTGCTCATGTTCTTCAGTTTCATTTTTTGCAGAAAATTTAAAGTAGAATCGGAATAGATATAAGCGCTCAGTTTTCCGAAAAATGAATTGGAGAAGTTTTCACTCTTGGTTTTGGCAAATTCCAGGGCAATTTTATAAACAGAAAATGCCAGTCCCTGATAATCATTGTGTCTGCCAGAAGCCTTAGTTTTTTTATCCCGGATGTCTGTCAGAAACTGTTCGATAGTTTCTGCCGGAGATTCGGTATAGGTCATTCCCAGAAAAATTCCGGCATGGTCATCGGAACCACCGATGATGCCTTTCTGCCAGGATTTGGCACTGAAAGGTTTGATGCCGTGCAATTGTTCAAGTTCAATCATGTGCTCTGCTGTTAAACTGGATATGATCTCCAACCAGCTGTTATTATGAAGTTCATTTCTCCCGCCGTTGATACCTTCGAATACATCGAAAAGCAGCAGCAGTTTTTCCAGGTGAATCTGTGTAAGTCTGCCATTTACAGAATATGTTGCATGAGCTACAGCATGAGCAAGATTCTGTTCTTTCAGGAAGTCTCTTAATTTATAGATATTCGTTCGTAGCTGTTGAATTTGCTCAAACTGGTCTTCGTTTAATCCGTATATCAAGATATGAACCTTACAGTTATCTTCAGGGAAATAAGCTGTACTTTCCAAACCTATGATTATTTTACCGGGATATTTATCTTGCAGAATAAGAGCTCCATCTATGCGATTATGATCAGTGATGGTAACAAAATCCATTCCTTTGGCAAGTAATTCGTTGTAGATTACTTGAGGTTCGGTATAAGATTCTTTGGCTCCAAGACGCTGCAGAAACCATTCCGATGGATGTTCGGAATAAAAAGAATGGCAGTGAAGATCAACTTTTGCCATTAATACCTCCAAAATTAATTTATCAATTTATACGATTATTTTGTTAGTAAATTTTAAATTAATTGTTAACATTCTGTTAATAATCAAAATCTGGTAAAATAGATCTGAGAAAAATACATTTTTTTATCATAAATTAACAAAACTTGTGTACAAAAAAGGAGTAATATTTTAGGAGGTACAGCAGAATTATGAACAGAATAAAAGTCTTATTCGTCTGCATTCACAACTCGGCTCGCAGCCAGATGGCTGAAGCTCTGTTGAAACACCATGGCGCAGAGCTGTTTCTGGTGGAAAGCGCGGGCCTGGAACCAGGAGAATTAAATCA
>JAFGMF010000020.1 GCA_016927675.1 Candidatus Cloacimonadota bacterium | reverse complement strand
GTAACATCTCTCGAAAATGTAATAATCTATCCGGCTCAGGAACTGATGAGTGAAAGTAACAGGCAAACGAGTGAATTTATCATAGACCACAGCTTCTATCAGAGTGGAGGATCTTATCCGGAAAACCTGATCGATATTGGTGAACCGGTTATCATGCGGGATCTCAGAGTCTGCCTGTTAACTGTCAATCCTTTCAGGTTCGATCCCCAGACAAACAAACTGGAGATCATCAGCAATCTTTCTCTTTCTCTTACTGTAAGCGGCAATGGTCAAAGAAACGTCAAGACTTCCGATAAAAAACGGTCCCGATTTTTTGAACCACTGTATCAATCCATGGTTATCAATTATGATGGTAATCCGCTTAGAGATGATTATCAGCAGCCATCCTGCCTGTTTATTTATGCAAACAACAGCCAGGTTCTGCCATCTCTGCAGGAATTGATCGACTGGAGACATCAAAAAGGATTTCAGGTTGTTGCAGTAAGTACTGCTGTTACAGGAACAACTAATTCTGCGATCAAGAATTACATTCAGAACGCATATAACTCCTGGGAAAATCCTCCGGAATTTATCATCCTCGTAGGGGATGCATCCGGATCATTCACCATACCCACCTGGTTTGAAAGCTGGTCGGGATATAGCGGAGAAGGAGATCATCCCTATACGCAGCTGGAAGGCAATGATATCCTTGCCGATGCTTATATCGGCAGGATCTCGATCAACACCGAGGCTCAATTACAGACGATTATCAATAAGATCCTTAAATATGAAAAAGAACCCTATCTGGGAAACATCAACTGGTTCAGAAATGCCCTTCTGGTAGGAGATCCAAACACTTCCGGACAATCGTGTGTAACCACCAAGATCAGCATCCGGGAAATGATGGAGACAGAGGTTCCTCATTTCAGTTTTGATGAGGCGTATTCAGGAAATTTTGTGCAGCAGATCACCAACTCGCTCAATGCTGGCGCAGCCTATATGAATTACCGCGGTTATCTTAATATGAGTGGCTGGGGTAATTCCAATACTAATAATCTCAATAATGGATATATGTTGCCATATGTGGTTACCCTTACCTGCGGTACGGGAGATTTTTACAATGATGATGCTCGCAGTGAAGTGTTTCTCCGCGCCGGCAACCCGAGTACTCCCAAAGGCGGGATCGCATCTGTGGGAACGGCAACCTGGGGTACACGTACTGTTCTCAATAACTGCGTTGACGCCGGAATTTATTTCGGATTATTTGTCGATAAACTTTATAATCCGGGTGCTTCACTTGTGCGTGGTAAAATGAATCTCTATTTGAATTTTCCCAATAACTCCAATTATGTGAATATCTTCTCTCACTGGAATAATCTGATGGGTGATCCGGCAACGGCTTTATGGACAGATCTGCCCCGAAACCTACAGGTGATCTATAATGAGGATATATCTCCGGGACAGAATTTCCTGGAGGTAACCGTCACAGATGAATACGGTCTGCCTGTTGAAAACAGCTGGGTAACAATCATTATGGGGGATGATGATATTTTTTCAACAGATTTTACCGATACTGAAGGCAAAGTTCTGCTTCCCTTGTCTACTCAGCAAACAGGCGTACTCGGTATTACCGTTACCAAGCACAATTTTATCCCTTATCTTGGAGAAGCTACGATTGCCCAGCAGGATGTCTTTATCAATATCCGACAATACAGTGTTGACGATGATGATCAAGGTAGTTCCAACGGAAATGGTGATGGGATCCCCAATCCGGGAGAGAGTATCGAACTTATTGTGGGAATGCAGAATTTCGGGACTACTAACTGTTCTGATGTCTCTGCAACCTTGTCTTCTTCTTCCGCCTGGATTGAGATAACCGATGATCAAGAAGAATTCGGGAACATCCCTCCGGGAGAGGTGGTGTTAACAATCGACGATTTTGATTTTACACTGGCTGCCGATATTCCCGGCGGCACAGTTATCCCGCTCAATTTCGAGATCGAAGATGGCGCGGGAAATATCTGGTATGATAATATTCCCCTGATCGTCTCAGGCGCAAATTTCGCTTTCGAAAATTATAACGTATACGATGGTAATAATGGTATCCTTGACCCTGACGAAATCGTTGATTTCACAGTTAGTATCACAAACATCGGAACTCTTGCCGGTGAAGATATTTACGGGCTGCTCAGCTGTTCTCATCAGATGATAACCGTGGAAGACAGTGTCGGTTATTATGGGGATATTCTACCGGGAGTTACTCAGGCAAACGCTGCAGATGTTTTTGTTATCAAGGCAAGTGCACAGGCTCTTCCCGGTCAACAGATTCCATTTCTTCTGACAATATATAACAGCCAGGGTTATGAGCAGGAGATTACTTTTTTACTTGATCTGGGACAGGTCTCTATCACCGATCCACTGGGTCCGGATGCCTACGGTTATTACTGTTTTGACGATGGTGATGAGGGATATGAGCTTGCTCCGCAATACAACTGGATCGAAATTGATCCTGATTATGGCGGAAGTGGTACGGTGATCAATCTATATGATAATGGTAATAATGGTGATATCGAAACGATCGATGTACCTTTTACCTTCAGATTCTATGGAATTCCCTACGATGTTATTACTGTATGTTCCAATGGCTGGATGTCTCCCGGAGCAACAGACAATTACGAGTTCATGAACTGGCATATTCCAGGGCCACTCGGGCCGTCTCCGATGATCGCGCCTTTCTGGGATGATCTTTCTATCGGCAGCGGTAATGTCTGTTATTATTATGATCCGGGGCTTCATTACTTTATAGTGGAATGGTCCAGGCTGGGCAATAATTTCAATACCAGTTACAAAGAAACTTTTCAGGTGATCATCTATGATCCGGAGTTCTATCCCACTCCGTCCGGAGATGCTGATCTGCTCTTTCAGTATCAAGAAGTTAACAATGTCGACCAGAACATCACGGAAGGTCCATATTCCACAGTTGGTATAGAAGACCACAGCTCGACTGTCGGGCTTGAATATTCTTTCCGGAATCTTTACCCGACGGCAGCAAAAACTCTGCAGGATGGGATGGCTCTGTTATTTACCACCCGTGGATCCAGTGTGATGGCACCGGCAGAGATCAGTCTGGATCATAATTATTTTGATATAGCTATCCAGCCGTTTGCTCAGGATAGCAGAATATTGGAAATTTCCAACAATGGTGAGCAGAATTTATTTTACAGTATTTCTAAAAGCTATCAGGGAGAACAGGTTGATTATCCAGAAGTTGACCGTGACAGCGGAGGGCCTGATGCTTATGGATATCAGTGGATGGACAGCAATGAGCCGGGTGGTCCTGAGTACAACTGGCGTAACATAGAGGGTTTAGGGCAACAGCTGAGTTTCTCGACAAACGATCAGGGTACGGAACTTATTCCGCTTGAGTTTCCCTTTAATTTTTATGGTATAGATTATGCCAATTTCAGGGTTAATCCCAATGGTTGGATCGGTTTTGGAGATGATACAAATGAATGGCTGAATACAGTAATTCCATCCGCAGATGCTCCGCGACCGGCGATCATGCCCTACTGGGATGACCTTTATCCATATGATGGAGAAAATGGTGGTGGTGATGTGTATTATTATTCTACCGCAGATAGTCTGATCGTCTGGTTTGATAATGTAATTCATTATCCCGGTGCACATAATGGAACCTACGATTTTCAGACAATTCTCTATCCTGATGGTGAGATTCTTTTCCAATACCGATCTGTCTCGGGTGATACTGATACCGTAACAATCGGAATTCAGGATGATGAGGGAAATATCGGATTACAGGTAGTTTTTAACAGCGATTATGTGGAGAATGAATTAGCCGTCAGGATTAAAAAGATCATCGAATGGATCGATGTTTATCCATCCAGCGGAATCATCGGTTCCGGATTGACTGTTCCGGTAAATATCACAGTTACTTCTGCAGAACTCGGTTTGGGTGAATATCTCTGCAACCTGATGATATCTTCTAATGACCCTGATAATAATTTGCTGATATTACCGGTAAATCTAATTGTCGCCGGGGAATTACCCGATATAACCGTGACTCCTGATCCTTTAAGTTTCGGCGAAGTTGAAGTGAACTCTCAGCTTACCGATACACTGATCGTTACCAATGACGGAGTCAGTCCGCTGACCATTACCGATATCGAGGTTGATCTGCCCGAATTTGAGATCGATCTCATCAGTTTCGAACTGCAACCCGGAAATTCGCAGAATATTCTGGTAACATTTTCTCCGCTCTCAGAGGAAGAATATCATGGGATTATGACCATCTGGAGTAACGATCCGGATGAAAGTGAATACCAGCTGAATATTTCCGGAACCGGCATACCGATTACCGGCGGGAATGACAATAATATTATTCCGGTTACCGGGCTAAAGCAAAACTATCCCAATCCCTTTAATCCATCGGGTGGCGGACGCAGTCCGGAAACAAGAATTTCTTTTTCTCTGTCCGATCCGGGCGAAGTTGAACTTATCATATTTAACCTGAAAGGTGAGCAGGTAAAAAGGCTTGTAAAAGGGGAATATCCCCTTGGTGAACATAATGCTGTCTGGAACGGAACGGATGATCTTAGCAGGGCTGTTTCTTCAGGGATCTATTTTTATCAACTCAAAACCGGTTCAAAGACTTTTATTAGAAAAATGCTGTTAATAAAATAGAAAAATAGTACGGGAGTGAATGTGAAGTACTGTCAGTTGATTTTTGGGTTTCTTTTTCTGATTTTTGCAGGATTAAATGCGGAATGGATTGAAATTTCCGAGAATTACGATAAAGAAATATTTGAATTTGATTCCGGAGATTACAGCAATATTCAGGTGGATTTCAATTTGAAAGGATATGAGAAGAAAACCATCTTTCATAAAGACAACGATTATCTGAAAATTACAGTTCCGGATGAAAACCGGAAAATGGAAGTCGGGAAACCTGATCTACCGGTTTATTCACGACTGTTCATGATCCCGGATGAAGGAGAGGTTTTTCTTCAGGTTGAATATGGAACTGTAGAACTAATCGAGAATGTCGAACTCTTCCCGGTTCAGGATTATGATGACAAAGAGATCGGCAGTGATCAGGATCTGATTCTGGATCAG
>JAFGMF010000147.1 GCA_016927675.1 Candidatus Cloacimonadota bacterium | reverse complement strand
TCATCCTGATAATCAGAAGTTTCACCCAATAAAAAAAGCCGATCTTACGATCGGCATTTTATTATGGTACCAGAGGCCGGACTTGAACCGGCACGGACCTAAGCCCGAGGGATTTTAAGTCCCTTGTGTCTACCAATTCCACCACTCCGGCAAGATATTTTGGAGGCGACACCCGGATTCGAACCGGGGATGAGGATTTTGCAGACCCTTGCCTTACCACTTGGCGATGTCGCCAGTTAAAAAAAAATGGAGCGGGAGACGGGACTCGAACCCGCGACATCAACCTTGGCAAGGTTGCGCTCTACCACTGAGCTACTCCCGCCCTGTCAGGTATTGCAAAATCCGGAAACAGCAGTTACTTGTCAAATATTTTTTTCAGGCAAGTTCAGGATTTTTATAAGATCAACTTAAACTTGAGTTTATAGTGTTCTTTCCCGAGAAAGATTATATTTTCGCCTTTACGTAATTCTACTTTATTGTTGTTACCTTCAAAACCACCGACCTTTATTCCGTTAACGATGTTTCCGATCCCGCCGTTTCTGTCCACAAAATAGAAGTTTTCCTCTGTCCTGACGATGCTGAACTGTGATAATGATATCTTGTGAGGTTTTTCTTCATAAAGATTGAGATCATTTTTATGAAACAGGGAATCTGATTTCTTTTCAGAAAACCGCCCTACTCGAAAAGGGAATTTATTTATGTTCACAACTTCTTTACCCTGAAGAGCTTTCAATGCCAGATCAGAATCGGCAATCAGTTTTAATTCTCTGTTTGAGTTATCATCAGAAACCGAATTAAAAACGATATTATAACCAAGTTCAGAGAGTTTGATCCCGGTTACCCTGATTCTTTCTGCCATGGTCCGGATTACAGGTTGCAATCTTTGCCCTAATTCTGTGTCAAGGAGATGATTAAATTCTTCAGGATCTATCAGATCAACTTCAACATCAGTTATGGCTATTACTGTTGCCAGACGATTGCGATGAAGAATAACTCCAAGCTCTCCGAAAGCTTCTCCGGTGCCAAGAAATGTAATTACACTTTCATTTTCTTTTTCATAATGATTTATCACTTTTACCGTACCGGATCTGATCAGATAAATAAAATCAGAATTATCACCTTCTCTGATAATGATGTCACCGGGAGAAAATTGTCTGATATTGTCTGGATTTTGAGATTGGTTCATATCTTTCCTGTATTAACGATATATTACGGTCGAGAGATAGCCCACAACCTGACTGTAATCATGAGTTACATTACCGGAATGGTCGTAATTCAGATTTTCGATCTTATCATAATCCAACAGTTTAGCCAGGCGGAGGAACGTCAGAATACCTCCAAAACCGCAGGCTTCCATTTCACGCAGCGAAAACCCGCCACTCAAGCCATCAATGTCTCCCGATTCTACCAGTTTGGACAATTTGCTGTCCATGGCCTGGGCTTTGAAGCTGTCATGATAATGAGAAAGGTCACTGCTGATGATGAAAACGGTTTCCGCTAATTTGTCTTTAAAGTAGTCCGCCAGTTCCAGAGCCAGGATCTGGCTGTTTTCGGAATTCTGGACACCGAAGATGACGGGTAAAATTTTAGCTGAAGGATTTATAAATTGCAGGAAAGGCAGTTGTACCTCTAAAGAATGCTCATGTTTGTGGGCTGCCGGAATAAATTCAAAATATTCCTTGTTTAAAAATGCTTTTACCACTTCCTGATCAACTTCGATATTCCCCAACGGTGTCTGGTAAGCCTCAAAATTCCCGACAGAAAATCTGAATCCGCCTACCTGATGACTGGGAGCAATGATTACCGCCAGTTTAAAATTTTTCTGTTTCAGCACATTATAACCATAGGCTGCACACTGCCCTGAACAAACATAGCCGGCGTGAGGAGAAATCAAACCCAATATGTCACCATATTCCTTTTCTATTGGCGCATTGAGCAGATAAATCTCAAGCTGCTTTCTAAGCAGTTCCGCCTTTTCAGAATAAAAGGTACCTGCAACAATAGGTTTTCTAATCATTTGATCCTCCTTTGCAGAATTTATTCTTCTGCAGGATATTGCCAAAGAAAAACAGTTATAGTTCAAAGTCAATTAAAAGGAATTTTTTTTAATAAATGAATTTACACTAAAACCTCTGGGTAAATATTCTGTAATCAAAATTTCAGGGATAAAAAAATATGAAAAAAATAGCAATTACTACCGGAGATCCTGCGGGTATAGGTATTGAACTTACTTCACGGATCGTACGTTTTTTCCTTCTTCCCAAAAGATTGATTATAATAGTCTACGGCAGCATCGATCAATATCCCGATGGGAATATGGTTCGGCAGATCACTTCACCAGCAGAAGCCATTTCACCCGGCATAATATACTGGATCAAGATTGAAGACCCCAGAATCAAGCCGGGTAAGCCCTCATCCTTAAGCGGTAAAATTGCCCTGGAAATCCTGTCCCGCTGTGCTGCTGATCTGAATTCAGGGAAATTGGACGGTGTTGTTACCTGTCCCGTAAGCAAAGAATTTATTCGTCAGACAAAAAATGATTTTATCGGGCATACGGAATTTTTTGCTGACACAGCCAATAATCCTGAAGTTGTTATGTCATTCTGGAGCGATAAATTCATCCTTGCTCTTCTGACTACCCATCTTGCTATCTGTGACCTGCATCAGATTCTTACTCCGGAGTTAATCGAATCGAGGATCAGGCTTATCTTTGCAGAAATCAGTAAGCTCAGGCCGGGACAGCATCGTTTTGCCTGTCTTGGGGTTAATCCGCACGCTGGTGAACAGGGTGCTTTTGGCGCGGAAGACGAAATGATAGGTGAAATTCTGAAAAAGCTTGCCCGGGAGGATATCAATATTGACGGTCCTTTTCCTGCAGATACGTTCTTTGCTTATCATGCCGGTGAATATGATGTGGTGATCTCAGCATATCACGATCAGGGTTTGATACCGTTTAAGATGCTCAATCGGGACGAAGGGGTAAATGTAACCCTGGGGCTACCTTTTATTCGTACTTCAGTAGATCATGGCACTGCTTTTGATCTGGCAGGAACCGGTAAAGCTTCTGATAAAAGTCTGCTCAAAGCATTGAATCTGGCTATGGAGATGGTCGGAGTAAAATCCCCTAAAACTCCCGTTTACGATAATTTTGCACCCTTTTATGATCATTACATGGCTCACGTAAATTATCAAAGCTGGATCAAGATCATTCTTCAACATTACAATAAAAGGTTCAAGAAAACTCCCGCAGAAATTCTGGAGCTGGCTTGTGGAACCTGTAATATTTCCTGTCTGCTGGTTAAAAAAGGGATGTCTGTGGATGCCTGGGATAATTCTTCAGAAATGCTGAAAATCGCTTCCAGAAAACCTTT
>JAFGMF010000146.1 GCA_016927675.1 Candidatus Cloacimonadota bacterium | reverse complement strand
GGTTGGGAAGAAGATGATGGCGTTAATCAGGAGGTTGCTGAGTATTTCCAGACAGAATTATACCAGCTGCCTGCCTTTCTTACAGGTGGAAATATCATGACAGACGGTTATGGTACTGCTTTTTCCACAACACAGATGTTTGCAGAAAATGACGATATGCTGACCGAAAACCAATTTCGCCAGCTTGCCTATGATTATTGTGGAATCGCTGACTATCATCTGCTCAGCAATACCGAAGATTATGGGATCCAGCATATCGATTGTGCTGCAAAGCTGCTCGATGAAGAACGTATCCTTGTTAAAAGTCTGCCCGGCTGGCACCCGGAATATGAACGGATGGAAAACCTGGTGACGGAGCTTTCTCAATTAACCAGCTGCTTTGGCAGACCTTATCAGATTTTCCGCATTTTCTGCGCTTCCTACGATGGAAATTCTGTAGCCGCCTATACAAACTCCCTGATCCTCAACAACAAGGTTTTTGTCCCTCTCTTTGATATCGCTTCAGACACCGCAGCTCTCGAGACCTATCAAAATCTGATGCCTGGGCATACGGTTATCGGAATCCCATATTCATTGTGGTATTATTATGATGCTCTGCATTGTCGCACCAGAGCAATTTTTGACAGATTCATGCTGCGCATGGAACATCGACCTCTGGATCAGGAGATCAGCGCTGATGAAGAACTCAGATTTGATGTGAAAATAACAGATCACAGCGAAACAGGGCTGATTTATGATCAATTATGGCTTAAATGGAGGTTTGCGCAGAGTCCAGACTGGCTTGAAACCAGCCTTGCCGAAACTGATATCCCGGACGTATATTCCTGCACACTGGCTCCGCTTCCGGTAGGAACAGAGATTGAATATTACCTGACTGCTGCCGATAATTCAGGAAGAGAAGAAAAACTCCCCGGTACTGCTCCTCTCAGTTTTTACAGCTTCCAGATCAGCGATGTTAGCTCTGAAGGACAGACGATCACTCCGAGCTTCTCTTTTCTGGGAAATTATCCCAATCCTTTCAATCCGTCAAGTGCCGGAAGAACTCCATCGACAACTTTCTCATTTTTACTGACCAGCCCGGAAACCGTTAGTCTGGATATCTATAATCTCCGTGGACAACTCGTTACGACACTGACCAATGACTATTATTCTGCCGGCCGTCACAACGTGAACTGGAACCCGCAACATCTGCCTTCCGGGATCTACTTGTACAGGATTCAATGTGGTAATAACCACATCCAGGGAAAATCAATTTTATTGAAGTAATGGAGGACTGATATCTTGGCTTTAAATTCACTTTTTTTTCAGTTCGTAAATTCTCCTCTCGGTTATCTTACACTGATCGCGGATGATGAGAATCTGAAAGCATTATTATTCGGAAAACATGGCGAATTTCAGAAATATGATATGATCTTCTCGACAAATCCTATTATCGAAAAGGCAAAACGTCAATTAATCGAATATTTCAAAGGGACACGCAGAAATTTCGCCCTTCCGGTAAAACCAGAAGGTACTGAATTCCAGCAGAAAGTCTGGCACTTACTTATGGATATTCCTTATGGAGATACCCTGACCTATCAGGAACTGGCAGAAAGAGCCGGTAACAGCAAAGCAAGCCGGGCTGTTGGAATAGCAAACAGCAAAAATCCAATCTCGATTATCATACCCTGTCACCGGGTTGTCAGAAAGAACGGAGAATCCGGTGGTTATGCCGGAGGCGTTGTCAACAAGAAATATCTTCTCCGCCTCGAAAGCAGATAAAGACAGCACAAAAAAAGCCCCGAATCTGAGATCCGGGGCAGAAAAAAATATTTTCCGATTATTCAATCAGCTCCAGGATCCGATTAGAACGTTGGATAAATTCCTGTAACTCTTTTCCACTGAAACTTTTCTGTTCCAGCAAAGCCAGCTGATGAATATATTCCACCAGTAATTTTGCTTCATCCACTTTCCCCTGCTCATATTTGGCAAGGATCTTTTTGATCACGCTGTTATCAGGATTTACAATGATCTGATGATTTTTCAGCATATCAAAATCCTTTTGCTGACTTAGATAATTCATCTCCTGAAAACGTCGGATAAATTCATTAAAGACCACAATCGCGGGGATGCTGACATCCTTCAGATATTTAACCGCTGCGGTAACATCCAGATGCAGCTTCTGCAGCAGCTCTTGGTAGACTTCCTTGCCAAGCTGTTCTCTTACAGCAGGCGGAATCTCGTATGGTTTGATATAGGTAAAATCATCTTTCGTTGTAAGATAAGGTGCAAGTACATCGATCGCTTCAGGATGTTTTTTGATCAACGAAGCATAATCATCCTTGCTGAAACTTGCCTCAGGTGATTCATTCAGATATTTATCAAAGATCTCCTTCAGCTTCTCCGAATCTGTCCTGTTGGCAGAGTCGACGATTTCCTTCTTATCGGCATTCACCAGTTGATCATTGACCTCAGAATCGATGCGGACAAAACTGGTATCGCTATCTTTACTCTCAAGATGCTGAAATACATGACTGTCTATAATGGAATTGGCATAGATAACTTCTATCCCTTCTGCCTTCATCATGTTCAGGAAAGAAACCTGGGTATCTTCACCGGGAGCATAATAGACTTTCCGTGGTTTATCATCTGACTTGTTCCTGGTAAGATATTCCTGAATGGTAACATAATCGTCTGAGGTTGTTTTGAAGATCAGATGATCCTTCATGGCTTCTGCGAATTTTTCATCCGTCAGGACCCCGAATTTGATAAAATGATGAATATCTTCCCAGAATCCTTCATAGCGCTTTCTGTCATTTTCGAAGATCTCCTTCAGACTGTCGGCGATCTTTTTGATGATATAAGAAGAGATCTTTTTCACCTGCTGGTCATTCTGCAGAAAACTGCGGGAAACATTAAGCGGAATGTCCGGGATATCGATTCCGCCTTTGAGCAGGAGCAGAAATTCCGGAATGATCTGCTTGAGATCATCAGCAACAAAAACATTGTTACAGAAAAGTTTCACCTTGCCCTGATTGAGTTCGAATTGATTCCTGATGCGCGGGAAATAGAGAATTCCCTTCAGATTAAAGGGAAAATCCACATTCAAATGGATCCAGAACAAGGGATCTGAATATTCATGAAACAGTTTTTTGTAAAATTCCCTGTACTCATCTTC
>JAFGMF010000145.1 GCA_016927675.1 Candidatus Cloacimonadota bacterium | reverse complement strand
TTAGACGACGAAGACAGAATGATAACTATTGCGCTCTGGATGGCGATATATCATGGATGTCCATGCGAATAGGGAGAAAATAATTTAAGATATAAAAGATACTTAAAACAAATAAAATCGATTACAATCAAATCAACAAGAGCGCAGGGGTTTCTTTTCCATTATTGCTCCCGTCTCAGCGCTGCTTGTAATTTGCTACATTATATTATGGATCAGAAGGGCAGCGGGGATCAATTTTTTATTCTTTTCTCGACATATCGTGAATTCATCAATCGAAGAAGTCCCATATAATCCATATAGAATTCCAGAAGGTCTCCTACCTTGTAATTATCAGGATTATTTTTCAGGTCGATGACGATCATATCGGAACTGGCACCTGCGAAATTCACGTTTTTATCCGAGCACCAGATGTGTTTTTCGTCAACATCGAGCAGACCTAGATCGATGATCGCTCTGTATGATTTTTCTCCGATGATTTTCTGATCGAACTCGTATCGTTTCCCTTCTACGTTTGTACCCATGTTGCCTGATGGCACAGTTGGTTTTTCTGATAACTCGATAATTTCAGCATAGAGTTTGAATATATCGTATTTCATGCCCTCTATCAAATCATCATTGAAAAGATCAGTTCCGAAGAAAAGAGTTTCGCCAACCCGGAAGTGGTTGATCCCTTTGGGGAGAGTATTGTTAAGGATCAGGGGAATGACAACGGAACTGCCACCGGAAACGAAGGGAATATTGCGATTGAATTTTGCTTCGATCAATTGTTCATACAGACTTAGCTGGATAAGTTTATCGGCAGTAGGCAGAACTCCATACAGACAGGAAAAATTAGTGCCGATTCCCACCACCTCAATGTTTTCTAATTTGAATACTTTTTCATAGAATTTGATGAAATCTTCTCTTAGAACGCCTTCTCTAAGTTCGCCCATTTCCAGCATAATGATTATTTTATGGATTTTATTTTGCTTCCGGGCAGCTTTTGACAGGGTTTTAATGGTAGATACTTCCGTATTGACGCTAATATCGGTGTATTTTACGATACTCGAAGCAAGACGTCTGGAAGGGGGTTTTATATAGATGGTTTCAATCTGGTCATTGATATGCTTGATATTTCTCAGATTAGATAATCTGGAATCACAAATCTGGTTCAGACCCAATTTCAGCAACTCAGACAGGTAAAGTTCATGGCCGCATAACACCTTGGAGACAATAGCCCATTTGATATTGTTGGATGTGAATAACTCGTTCAGAAATATGAAGTTATGTTTTAGTTTATGCGTATCCATTATTAAATAGGCCACTATTTTTCTCCTTTCTTATACCTCATTTCCAGATATTTGTTGGTAAAACCAACCTTTTCGTAAAGAAATTTTGCCGGATTTTCCGGTTCCACATGAAGAGCGACATCACCTTCAGCTAATTCGATCGCTTTGGTAAGTAAAAATTTTCCGATTTTTCTTCCTCGATATTCTTTGTGAACAGCTATGTAAACCAGGATGTTTTCGGGGATGTATCCTTTCATCCCGGTTTTATTAATTACAACAACGCCGATGATCTGATCGTTGTCCTCAGTTGTTAAAATTTTTCCGCCGAAAGATTGACCTTCTTGCAAAGCGTAATCCACTGCTTTGATTATGTCTGCTTCGTCATCTCTGTACTGTTCCAGATGTTTATGTAAGAAGCTAACAATTGCCAGCTTATCATTCTTTGAAGGTTTATTTTCCGTTGTATAAATGGTTAGATTTCGGTTCATGATCTTCTCCCTTTAATTATTATCTGATTATTTGCTGAAGGCAGCTTAATTATAGCCTGATCTTCTGTTAATTACGATAGTTAGATATGTTTAGCTGTATCCTAACCTATTAGGAGCTAATGATTTTTTAAAACCTGATGTAAAGCCAGAATAAACTTTGATCGTAAGATTCATGAATATCAACCCAAAAAACCAAACACTCTACAATAATTCACGCTAATTATAATTCCAGAAATAAATTACAGTTTATAAATAACTTATACTTAACCACAAATACCTGGTAAGAATTATCCGACCGGTCATTCTGTCAAGGTTCTTATTTGAAAAATCAACCCTGAAGTATGTAATTGTTGAATTATGGCTTGACATGAAAACAGTTCCGGAACGATCTCCTTCAGAGAAAGTGAATGAAATAAAATGCCGGGGAACAGGCTTTATTCCTATGTCCCTGAAAGATAAAGGATTTATCTGATGAAGAAGAAATATCGCTGTCTGGCTCTTTTTTCCGGTGGATTGGACAGCATGCTGAGCGTTGTACATATGCAGCGGATTGGTTATGAGGTCATCCCAGTTTTTTTTATGACGCCTTTTTTCGGACCGGAAAAAGCTAAGAAGGCAGCAGAACTTATCAACACAGAATTGGTCATTCGGGATATAACTGATGAACATATTAAGATGTTGCAGAATCCGAGATATGGATTCGGGCGCAATATGAATCCCTGCATAGACTGCCATGGACTTATGTTTCGACTGGCGGCAGTTATGTTAACGGAGTTTAAGGCAGATTTCCTAATTTCAGGAGAAGTATTAGGGCAAAGACCGATGTCACAGAGACATGATGCACTTAATTCGGTCGGTAAATTGAGTAAAGTTAAAGATCTGATAGTAAGACCTCTCAGTCAGAAATTGCTATCGGATACTTTACCTGTCCGGGAGGGTTGGGTAAACAAGGAAGATATGCTCGATATTCAAGGACGAGGCCGTCACAGACAAATGCAACTGGCGGAGGAATATGGGATAAAACATTTTCCGAATCCCGGCGGTGGTTGCCTGCTGACTGATATTGGATATTCCCGCAAGCTCAGGGATCTGATATCTTTTGATATGTTGATGATAGAATTTATCAAATATCTTAAGATTGGACGTCATTTCCGGATCAGTGATCGGGTGAAACTGATAGTTGGCAGAGATAATCAGGATAATGAAAACTTGGAATCAATATCGAAATCCGAGATAATTTTACAACCGGTAAGTCTTCCTGGTCCCATGGGAGTAATTAATTCCAGAGAAGAACCGGAAGAAACTGAGTTCCGGCTGGCTGCAAGAGTATTGTTGCGTTATCACAATAAATTAACGGGATCAGGTGAAGTAGTGTTCATTAAGGATGAACTCGAAATTTTAAGGATATGGGAAGCCGGGCTTGATGATTCCGAGACAAAGAAATTACTGATCTGACGGGAGAATTTATGAAGTATCAATTATTCAATGTTTTACCGGAATTTGGAACAAATACTTATCTGATCTGGGATGAGCAGAGCGGGGAAGGGATGCTGATCGATCCGGCAGCTGCGGATATCAGCATGATGGACAAAATCCTGGAGATGAATATCAGGATCAAATATATTGTTAATACTCATGGACATGGAGATCATATTGCAGGTAATGCAATGGCTTCAGATGTATTCAAGGCACCGGTAGCAATTCACAGTAGAGACTCCGGTATGCTCATCGATCCTGCTAAAAATCTCAGTTTATACTGGGAGCAGAATTTGCGATTGCCTTCGGCAGATATTTTACTTTCCGATGGAGACCAATTGGAATTAGCCGGAGAAACTGTTAAAATTATCCACACACCAGGTCATACACCCGGTGGGATATGTCTTCTTTGTGATGATTTTCTGATCAGCGGAGATACACTTTTTGCTGAGAGTATCGGCAGGACTGATCTTCCGGGTGGTGATTACAAAACGCTAATACGGTCGATTAAAGAGAAATTGTTCAGTTTGTCGGATAAACTTCTTGTTTTGCCGGGACATGGGGATAGTACCACAATCGGTACTGAAAAAACCGATAATCCATTTGTCGGTCTGGCTGCCAGGATATAACATTTTTTTTTTTGCTCTTGAATTCGGGATAATCAGGTTTTCGGAAGACGGGAAAAATGGCGAAATACTTCCTGGCTTGACCAGTGAAATTCAGCTTGCTGATTATTTCTATGCTGATTAAGCCAAGATTGAGCAGATTGCTCCGAGTGCCATCGGTATAGAGCCGATCAACATTTTTCCCGGATTGGAGATCCTGCATCCCAACGGGGACGGTTGGAATGAGTAACATATTTGCATACCAGTTAATGATGGTCGTAAACTTTAAACAAGGATATGGAAATGAGAATAATTCTGATCTTACTCGTGTTGGCTGCAAGTATTCAGTTGCTGATCTGTTATTCTGAGATAACACCTTCTGAATATGAATATATAATCAGGAACAGACTTGATCAGGCTAGTTCTGTGATTTCGGAATATGGTAATTATATCGGAAAGATGGACAGTGTAATGAGCAGAAATTCGCTGGACAGCATGAAAATCTGGATAACAGGTTTCAAAGAGGAAATATCGGCTCTTCGGATACCCGAACAGGGAGAAAATTTAAGTGAATCTGCTTTACAGGTTCTTGATTTCATGTTGGATATAATCGCTACTGATTTGCCTGAGCTTTATCAGGATATCCAGTTGAACAGGCTGGAACAACAAAAAGGATTGAATTCGGTAGTCAGTTCACCCAGTTTTCCGGACAGTCTCTCCCGGCTGATTGTTCATTACCAAAAGAACAGTGAGGAATTCAGTGAATTTCATGATTTTTTTATTCCGGAAATTGATCAAGCGGAAGCAATTGATGAAGAACAGGCTCGTAATCTGATTGCGGAAATAATGCAATTGATGCTTCAGGGACAAGGCGAGATGATCAGAAATTATCTCTATCCGGGATGGTTGGAAAACAATATCGGAGCAGCCGATCTGAAGATCAATATATTTTCCGGATTTTATCATGAAATTGAGGAGTTGCGTCTAGATAACGGTTTGATAAAAGTGAAATTGAATTGGGATAAGAATGATATCCGGGTAATCCTCTGGTTTCGGATTATAAATATCGATGATGATTTATTTATTTACCCGGGTGGTTTACGCGGAAAAAGTATTGATCCCTGGTATTATCGGATTATGGGTACATAGCCTATTTGAGTAGGATCATTTTACCGGTTGAAGTATTGAATCCGGAGATTTTTACCTGATAAAAATAGATCCCGCTATTTTGTTTATTGGCATTCCACCGATAATTACCTTCAGCAGAGTTGTGAATATCTATATTGGTTTCCACGATTTTTCTTCCTGTCAGATCAAAGATAACCAGCTGAGCCGTTTCTTGCATATCAGGTGCAGCAAATGTGATGACGGTTTCCGGGTTGAAGGGATTGGGATGGTTTGACAGTGATATTTTTCTGGAGGAGATGAGATAATCTTCCGTCGCAACATCTTCCCAGATTCTTTCGACAAATTCCGGATGATCAATAAACGGGTTTCTGTTTTGCTGATAACTGTAGATCTTATCATTGCGCAGCATTTCCCAGTCGTCAGGGGGATCTTCGTGATGCCAGCTTAACAGGGTTGATTTTTTCCCATGATAAGGTTGATTTTCCGGAGCGGAATTCACCCAGTCAACCATTTCCAGATCGGGTTCGCCATATTCTCCTTCATAGCGCACATCCATGTAGAAAATCATTCTGGCGACATCACCTTTTACTTCAGGTCGAGGTTCCCAGGAGTTAAAATCGAAATGACAGCCAGTAGGCCCATCACCGTCGATATATTCATTTCCACCATTGTCAAAATCCAGATTACTTCTAGCCGAATTAACGCTTGTATCTGACGGGCGGAT
>JAFGMF010000144.1 GCA_016927675.1 Candidatus Cloacimonadota bacterium | reverse complement strand
ACTCGTAAACAGATCCTTAAAGCAAAAGGATTTGGAGATATGATCGCTGATGCCGAAAAACTGGTGATGAAGTTTCCTAAAGTAGGTGATTTCGAGAAAAAAGCCGGAATTAAATATAATGATGATTACGGTGTCGCAACCAGTCAGGTTTCCGGATGGCAGGGAGCCAGAGTAACACATTATGCAATGGACAGGATTGCAGCATCCGCCGGCAGCGGGAACGAATGTTTCGTACCTTCCGAATGCATCAGCGTTGTTGCTTTGACCGATAATTATATCTATAATGGCGATTTACTGGCTACACTTACCATGACCGAAAATATCATGAAAGCGGCAAAATTCTGCAGTACAAACCTGATCGGGACCCCTCAGCCGAAGAGCAGATTCAAAAAGCTGGAAGAAATTACCGGCAGAAAATTCGAAGTTGACTGCTCGGCAGACGAAACAGCCTGCATAATTTTAAAGAATCAAGGCACTGCTTTCGGAAATCTGGGCGGTGTGGAAGTTGCCAACGATAATCATCTTGTTTATCTGGATGGAGTCACCAGAACCGCCCTGGCAACCGGCGGAGATTTTTATCTCAATCCAAGCTGGAGTTCGATAATTGCAGCCTGTTATTACGGAAGAGATATTCCAAATTTATATTTTAAAGTATCCATGCTGCTTTCTACCCAGAACTGCATGCAGTTCAGAATGTTGCTTAATATCATGAGTGAATATCTTCGAGCAGATGGAACATCAGCGATTTATGAGATCAATATCGGTAATGGCGCAACTGCAGAAACCTTTATCAAATGTGCACAAGAGCTTGAGCAAAGCAAGATCAAAGGCGTCAGCCTGGCTGCTCATATGAGAATCAACCCGGATCTGGGTATTGCCGGATTCGACTGGACCCGAAATGCTTACCAGGTACTTACCAGTGGAGTTAACATGACCTACAAGTATGAAAGCGATGGAACCGCCAGAGAAATGGATACAATGGAAGCTTATTTCATGCCGGAAACAGAACGTGAGATCCATGCCGATAAAATTGGAGATGTGATCTTCCATAAAAGCCTGAAAGCAACTGCAGATGGAAAAGAATTCATGAAAAAAGGAATTAAAACTATTTTTGGAGAAAGCTCTTATTAACAAAGGAATAAATCATGAGCAACGATTGGCAGAATTTATATTCTCAGAACATTAAGGATTTCGGCGGTTACTCTATCGGCAAGATCTTCAAATATCTGAATAACCCTGATATTATCTCTCTTGCCGGCGGACTGCCTTCTCCCGATATGTTCCAGAAAGCGGAAATGCAACTTGCCTCCAGGAAAGATCTTGAACACAGCATCGAAAAAGTTATGCAGTATACCTCTATTCCCGGAGAACAGAAACTGCTCGATGCGATCATAAACTTTCTGCAGCGTGATCAGATCAATATTAATCAGGACAATATCCTGATAACATCGTCCGGACAACATGGACTTGACCTTACGGGAAGACTCTTTCTCGATCCCGGTGACCTCATAATCATCGATCGCCCAACTTTCGCCGGAGCAATTGTTGCCTTCCAGATGCAGCGTCCTGAGATCATCGGAATCGATCTTGAACCTGATGGGATAAATATTGATCAATACCGTGCCACTCTGGTCAAAATGAAAGAAAAAGGGAAATTACCCAAATTCATGTATGTGATCCCGGACTTTCAAAATCCATCGGGGATTACCACAACTCTGGAAAAAAGACTCGCACTTCTTAATCTGAGTTACGAATTTGGTGTTCCGATAATCGAGGACAGTCCTTATCGTGATCTACGCTATCGTGGTAAAACCATACCATCCATTTTTGCCCTTGATCAGGACAGACAGGGTAACCACGTTATCGGGCTTTATACATTTTCCAAACTTTTCTGTCCCGGGATGAGGGTCGGCTTTAACATAGGACCTCCCGAAATTATTGCTAAAATGACCAATATCAAGGAAGCGAACATACTTAATACACCCAAGTATAATCAGGACATGTGCACAGCTTTTCTAACCGAAATGGATCTGGAAGCTCATCTGGAAAAATGTAGACATTATTATCGGGAGAAACTTGATGTTTTTCTGCAGACCATGGAAGAGCATTTTCCGCCTGAAACTGGTGTAACCTGGACAAAACCCGAAGGAGGTTTATTCCTCTGGGTAAGTGTTCCCGAAAAATTCGATACCAATGAGCTATTCTACGAAGCGATAAAATATAAAGTTGCCTTCGTTCCCGGAGAAGTTTTCTATGCTGAATCCGCAGCCAGGAATCACATGCGGATCAATTTCTCCTATGCCTCCAAGGAACAACTTGCAGAAGCAGTTAAACGTCTGGCAAGATGTATCAAAGATAAATTGAAGGACGGATAAAAATGGATCTGGGAATTTCTGGGAAAATTGCACTGATAACTGCTGCCAGCAGTGGTCTCGGAAAAGCTGTAGCTGCAGAATTTTTCCGTGAGGGAGTAAAAGTAGCTATTTGCTCCCGAAATCAGGATAAATTGGAAGAAACAGCTCGGGAAATTGGCATTGATGATCCTAAGAGAATGTATTATCAGACATGTGATGTAACCGACCGAAAGCAGGTAAAATCCATGATTGATAATCTGGTGAAGAAATGGGGAAGTGTTGATATCCTGATCTCCAATGCGGGAGGT
>JAFGMF010000143.1 GCA_016927675.1 Candidatus Cloacimonadota bacterium | reverse complement strand
AGCCTGAATTTCCAGTTTTCTGATCAGCCACAGGCATTCATTAACCTGAGCTCCGCGATCAAATATATCACCAAGAACAACCAGAACGCCCCGACCCCAAGTCCAATCGCTTTTCCTGTTAACTACTCCGGATTTTTTCAGGATTTTCAAAAAGAGGTCATACTGACCGTGGACATCGCTGATAACGATTATTTTATCAGCTGCTTGATATTGGTCTGCAGGAGCGTGATAAGGAGCAGAATTAAGATAAAAAGTCGTTTTAAAATCATCCAGCCAGATCCTGCCTGTGCCGTTTTCAGACCTGTCGATTTCTATGGAACGGTAATCGCCCTGATAAAGATAATCAGCTTTCCATTTATCCGGATATCGCCAGATGTAAGGGCCATCTAAATTTTTCTGCCGATCAGATAAAGATGTACATTGAATCAGCAATAATGCCAGAAATAAAAGAAAAAACCTGATGATTTTAGCTAACTGTTCAGGCACTATAATCCCTCTCCTGTTAATATTTCTGCAATTCCTCTTCTGTCCAGTTAAGAGCAGCAGCTACATTGGGAAAACCTATCGTGCTGGTCAAGGACAACAGCGCATGATAGATTTCTTCCTTAGTGCTGCCGGCTTCCAGAGCACGGCGGACATGACTCTGAACAGATCCTTCCGATCTGATCGCTGCTGCAGCAGCAAGCTGGATCAGATGTAGATCTTTACCGGATAAAGGACCATCTTCTCTGACTATCCTTCCTAATTCTTCGACAGATTTGATATAATCAGGATAGTTGTCTTTCAGAAATTGATACCATTTGGGCAAGTCATGATGTGTCATGGAACCTCCTTTCTGATCAAAAGATCAGTTTTCAGGCTGGGAAACACACATATTTGGGACAAACACACAGGAGCATCATCAAAACCAATTCTTCACACCTGATGTTAGTCAGATTGAAACATATTATTTAAATGTCAAGTCTGCCCTGCTGAAAACTGAAATTTGAGAAAAAAAAACGGGACATGAAGTCCCGTTAGAAAAAAAATCATCGATTCATAAGATCATAATCTTGTTTTTATTTCTTTCTCAACTTTCAAAGCCAGGTTATTGGTTTTTTCCAGCAGTTCATCGGCTTGAGTAAGAATGTTAAATTTAAAATTATCATCTTCGATCCCGCCCATATTGATTTTAACATTAAAATAAGCGCTTTTAGCTGCAGCATTTGCTGTGAAAGCAGCGACTCCTGCATCAGAGATAGCATTTTTATTCCCGATCTCCGCAATTTCCGCTGCCAGTTCAACAGCTTCCCGGGAAAGCTGGAGTGTTTCCAAGGGGATCAGGATAGCATTTTTGGTTGTTTCCTGGATTTTATCAGCCCGTTCTCTGGCCTGCTCTTCTGTTTTTTGTGGAAGTCGGGCAGCATCCATCATATCATAAAAAGCCTGGGTATCACGATCTATTGCAGCCAGAGCTTTCTTCTTCAGCTCTTGTCCCTTAACTGCTAATCGGGCAGCCTGTTCGCTTACTTTCTCATATCCCTTTTTATTGAAGGTGAGATTAGCAACCATCGCTGTGAGTGAACCCGAGATAGCGGCACACAAGGCAGCAACACTTCCCCCGCCGGGTGCCGGTGAATCTGAGGAGAGTTCATCGTTGAAATCACTGAGAGTTAGATCCACTAAATCACCTTCACTCCTAATACTGTATTCGATTATTTTCTGATCGATCTCAAACGGAGTCAGATCGGTAAGCCCCATAGACTGGACAGCAGTTTCTATGATCCTTTTTTCCGGAATGCCTGCACATTCACCCAGTTTTTCCAGGTAGTATCTGCCAGCCATCAGTATCGCTTCCAGCGGGATCAGACCTACCAGTTCACTTCCGGTAACCTGTATCCCCCTATCGGCAGCGATTTCTCTGACTTTATCCAGTACCAGATGGGGTGGAGTGATCTTGTAATTGGTCAGATTGATACTTATCTGAGCTCGGTTATATTCTTCTATATACCATCCAACTGCCTTGCAGTGGGTAAATATACCGGGAGTCCGTAATTTTTCACCTGATTCATCTTTTACGATCTTGCCTTTGCTGTCGCGCTTAATCCTGCCGGTTTCCCTTATATCAAGTGCTATATCATGTGCTTTAGCTTTATCCCGTGTATTAAGATTGATATTATATGCGATCAGAAATTCTCTGGCGGATATGGCAGTTGCTCCAGATCGCGAATTGAATTTCTGAGGTCCGAAATCAGGCTTCCATTCAGGGTCTTTCATTTTTTCCGGAAGCGCTTCATACTCACCTTTCCTGACAACAGCAAGATTTGCCCATTCGGGCTTGGAAGCAGCATATTCGTAGAGATAAACCGGAATATTAAGTTCTTCGCCCACACGTTTACCCAATTTCCTGGCCAGTTCAACGCATTCTTCCATGGTAATATTACTAACCGGGATCAAGGGACAAACATCTGTTGCACCCATTCTGGGATGAGCTCCCTTATGTTTGGACATGTCAATCAGCTCGGAAGCTTTCCTGATCGCCTGAAAGGCAGCTTCCAAAACTACCTGGGGTTCCCCGACAAAGGTAAAAACTGTTCGATTGGTATCGGCTCCGGGATCCATATCAAGTAAAACCGCACCTTTAACACTCTTAATCGTATCAGCAATTTGATTTAATATTCCAATATCTCTACCTTCACTGAAATTAGGTACACATTCAACAATCTGCATATTTCCTCCGAATTATCGTTCTAATAAATTTTGCTGATCGGCAGCAGTATGATCTGTCCGATTTCATCCTTTTTAAAATTCATCCCTGAATTTGCCAGCTCTTCAAGCATGAAATCTACCTGATCTGATTCCGCAACAGCCATGATAACTCTTGTATATCCCTTCTGATTACTGTAGGATGTACGGAATCCGGCAAAAATAGGATTGTCAAAGATCAGTTTATGCCCCAGGGATTCACCGGATAATACAATTGTATCTTCTATCCCGGCTTCGGTCATTGCCATCAGAATATCATCGAGATATTTTTCTTTAAACAAATTAAGGATCATATACATAGGATCTCCTTGCGACTACACTTTCCTCTCAATTTCACCGGATTTAAACAACGCAATCTTAGCCAGTATCGGCCCTATCAGCATCACAATAAAGGTTGTCGCTGCTATTGAACTGATCAGTTGCACAGACTCCTGATGCATTCCCCTTGTTTCCAGCATCTTGGCAGCAGCCAGAGAAAGCCCCACTGCAACTCCTGCCTGTGACATTAAAGCCAATCCCAGATAATTACGGATATTAGACGATGCTTTTGAGACAAGAGATCCAAGAAAAACTCCGATCCACTTGCCAAAAGATCTTGCTACAATATAAATACCGATCAGTAAACTAAATTTGAGAATTATCGGGATATTCAAACGGGTTCCGATCAAGACAAAAAACCAGACATACAAGGGTGGTGACCAATCTCCCAATGCACTGAATATCTTTCGAGAAATCAGAGAATTGAAATTGACCATTATTATCCCCATCGTCATATTCAGCAAAATAGGGGATAAGCTCAGATAATCAGAAATGCCACAATTTATCAGGATCATACTGATTGAAAAAAGCAGAACAGATACTCTGTCATGCAATAATTTACCGATAGAGATAAGAATCAATCCGGATATTGAACCTACCAGAACAGACAGGATAATTTCCAATCCGGAATTCCCCAGCGCTATCAGAACAGAGCTGAAATCACTGCCTGTAGTTTTATCAAGGAAGATCATTGCCAGGGGTAAATTAATCGTGAACAGCAGCAGAGAAACGATATCATCAAGACCGACCACAGCATACAGAGTGGTCGTAAATCGCCCTCTAGCCCGGTATTGTTTGATTACTTCCACAGTTCCGGCCGGTGCAGTAGCAGATGCCAATGAACCGTAAATCAACCCCATGGGTATGCTTTTAAGGATAAGAGACACGGCAATGCCAACCAGCAGAAATGCTCCCAGAGATTCTAAGATAACAATCGAAATGATCGATTTTCCGAGTTTTTGCAACTCAGAAAAACGTAATTCACCTCCAATCCCAAAACCAATCAGAGAAAGAACAACTAAATTAATAATATCCAGAGATGCTATCTGTGCCTCATTGACCAGATTGAGAACCGCCGGCCCGAATATTGCCCCTGCCAGGATATAACCAACGATCAACGGAGATCGAATTAGAGAAACACCTCTGCCAAGAAGCAATGACAACACTATGGAACTTCCCAGAAAAATCAGGATAAGATATTGAGGTAACATAGATTATTTCTGTTCCCTGATGATTTTATGCATTTCTTCGGCACCTGCAGCGGAAAGCAGATTTTCGATAAAACTTTTATTCTTTAACCGTAGAATTAGCCGTGATAAAAGCCGTATATATTCCTTATCCTGTTTGTCTGAAGCTCCGATCATAAAAATTAATTTTACGGGTTTGTCATCAATAGATTCATATTTCAGTCCAGTTTTCTTCCTTCCAAGAACGATTACAAAGTCCTTTACCGATGAATGGCGCGCATGAGGAATCGCAATCCCGTAACCAATCCCTGTACTCATCAGCTTTTCCCGTTTGAAAATCTCCCTCCTGAAAGTCTCGGGATCAGTAATCAATTCACTACGACTGATTACATCGAGTAATTCATGCAATGATGAATCTTTACTGTCAGATTGAATATCAATGATATGATCTTCCTGAATCAAATCTGAAACTTGAATAATTTTTTCCATAATTACCTACTTATAAATCTCAATTTGTGCCTGATAAATCAGTGCAATTTCTTCGTCAAATGATTTATCGGGCACGTTGGAACTTTATTTTCCCGTTCACAAAAACCGTGTTGATTTTTTGATTTGTTTCCAGATACATCAATTCGGACAGGATATCTGAACTTTCTCTGGTTTGTGGATCCCGACAATCGGCAAAGACAAGATCTGCCGATTTCCCTACTTCAATTGCTCCGATCTGATCGTCTTTCCCGATGGCTTCGGCACCTCCTCTGGTTGCCAGATAGAAGGCTTCTTCGGGACTGACGATATATTCATCCTGGCGGTAATTTGCCATTTTCATGACCTGGAACATGGAAAGATCAGTACCGGCTCCAACATCTGAACCCAGGGCAAAAGGTATTTCGAACCTAAGCAGATCAGACCAGGGGAACTGTCCGCTTTTAAGAAAGAAATTTGAATCAGGACAGTGAATTACTTTACTCCCTGTTTTTTTGATGATCTCCAGTTCACTATCCGATAGATGAATTGCATGTCCCAGCAGAGTTTTAGGGCCAAGTAGATTGTTCTTCAGATATACTTCTGTATAACTGGAAACTTCAGGATATAAAGATCTGACGAGTTTTATCTCTTCGAGATTTTCCGAAAGATGGGTCTGGATATAAGCGTTATTCCTGGAAGCGAAATCTCCGGTAAGTTTCATCAGTCGTGGTGAACAGACAGGGGCAAAACGAGGAGAAAATATGTATTCCAGCAACTCATTTTTCCCGTTCCATTCATGATAGAGATCAACACTTTCCTGAAATGCAGTATCGGTTTTCTGCTGCAGACCTTCCGGGCTGTTGACATCCATCAGTGCTGCTCCGATCAGAGCTCTGACCCCAAGTTCTTCGGCAATTCTGAACGCTTTGTCACAAGCGCTGAAGAATGGAGCAGTATAGATCACAGATGTAGTTGTACCCTTGCGGATCAGATCCTGAAAAAATTCCCTGGCGATCACATCGGCATATTCAGGTTCAGAAGATCTTGCCTCTTCCGGAAACACATGTTCATTAAGCCAGGGTAACAATTCGGAGCTATGTTTCCCTCTGATCCTGAACTGAGAAAGATGTACATGAGCATCGATCATACCCGGCAGACAGACGCAGTGAGTATAATCTTCCCAATGGTCATCGTCAGGTTGGTCAGATAGAGAATGGATCCTGTTACCTTTGATCGTCAGAAATACATTTTTCCTGAATTCAGTCTCAAAACGATTGAGAGGATTCAGGATATGAGTTTTAATCAGGATCATCTGGGGTCTTATCGATCCTCGATAACTTCACTTTTAAGATCTTGTTGCTGGTAACCTGCATGATTTCGATTTCCCAGTTACCAACAGTCAGTTTTGACTTTCTGGTCGGAATCTTCGCCAGTTTGTCTATTATCAAACCCGCTATTGTCTCATAATCTCCATCAGGCAGATTCATGCCATATTCGTCGTTAAGAAAATCTATTTCCACAAAACCCTGAATGATGAAGTTATCATCATCAATCTGTTCGATTTCCTGAGTTGTGGTATCGTATTCGTCTTCAATTTCTCCGACAATTTCTTCCAGAATGTCTTCGATGGTTACCAATCCTGCTGTACCGCCGAAAGCATCTACGATAATTGCCATACTCACTTTGTTGTTCTGCATATTGGTTAATAATTTATTCACATCCATATTTTCCGGAGCAAAATAAGCTTTTCTCATCAAATCAGAAACTTTCGTTTTTTCCTGATTGGGACGTTTCAACAGGTCATAAATTATCAGGATACCGATAATATTATCGAGATCGTTATGATAAACAGGAAATCTTGTATAACCTTCTGTTCTGGCAATCTCGATCACTTCCTCAACCGAAAGATCGCGGGGAAGTGCCACCATTTCCGTGCGATGGATCATCACGTTCTCAGCCTTCAATTCGCTGAATTCGAGTGCTTCTTCCAGCATTTCCCGCTGATGCTCCTGCAGCAACTCATCAGACTGCGTCTCAGCCAGGATCAGTGATATGTCTTCTCTTGTCATCAAATGATATCCGGTATTGACCGGCAGGCGGAAGACTTTTGCTAAAATGGAGTTTAATACACTTACTATTTTGGTAAACGGATGAAGAAGAATATTAAAAAAATTGAGCAACGGGAAAAACCGGGGTACAAGGGTATTGGGGTTTTCCCGGTAAAGAGCTTTGGGTATGATTTCTGCAAAGACCAGAAGTAATCCGGCCAGCATCATGGTGCTGGTTTCTTCATTAAGATCAAGCTTTCGTAACAATGAATACCGAACAAGCATATAGGTTGT
>JAFGMF010000019.1 GCA_016927675.1 Candidatus Cloacimonadota bacterium | reverse complement strand
CCCAGCCGGGTTCATAAAGGTAAATTCTTTGCCCTTCCTCAATCACCCCAAATTTATAAACAACTCCTGATGATAGCAGGTTTTGATCGCTATTTTCAGATTGCCCGTTGTTTTAGGGATGAAGACCTTAGAGCAGACCGTCAACCTGAATTTACCCAACTTGATCTGGAAATGAGTTTTGTTACTCCTGACGATATTTTTACGATTATTGAAGAGTTATTTGCCCACCTGTTCCGGAAAATTCTAGGATTTGATTTGGCAATTCCTTTTCCCAGGCTTAGTTATCAGGAAGTGATGACCAGATTTGGTACCGATAAACCCGATCTCAGATTTGGCCTGGAACTTGTTGATCTCACGGATATTGTCCATGATACGGAATTTAAAGTTTTTTCTGATGCCATAGGCAATGGAGGCTCCGTAAGATCTCTGGTTGTTCCCGGAGGAGCAGGATATTCCAGAAAGCAGATAGAAGAATTTGTTGATATCGCCCGTCATCTCGGAGGGCATGGGCTGGCTCATTGTAAGGTTGAAGCAACCGGATTGAACGGCGGTATCAGTAAATTTCTTCCGGAAGATGTGCAGATCGCAATCATGGAAAAGACATCTTCCCGAGAAGGTGATCTTATTTTATTCGCTGCTGATTCCACGAAAAAAGTCTGCAAGATCCTGGCAGAATTACGCAATCATTTCGGCAGGATACTCAAATTATATGATGAAAAAGAATTCAACTTTCTCTGGGTGACCGATTTTCCCCTGTTTGAGTATAACGAAGATGATCAACGCTGGGAAACAGCTCATCATATGTTCACTCTGCCCAAAGAAGAACATCTGCCTTACTTTGCTTCACCAAATGATTATCACCGGATCGAAGGTCTTCTCTATGACCTGGTCTGTAATGGTGTCGAACTTTCATCCGGAAGTATCCGTTGCCATCGCCTGGATATCCAGCAGAAAATTTTTGATGTCCTGGGCTTTTCACCAGAAGAGATCGAAGATAAATTCGGATTTTTCCTGAATGCTCTGCGCTATGGTACTCCGCCCCACGGAGGAATTGCTCCGGGAATTGACCGGATCGTAATGCTGATGTCGGGCGCAGAATCCATCAGAGATGTGATCGCTTTTCCTAAAACATTGCAGGCAACTGATCTGATGAGTGATTCCCCTTCCATTGTAAGCAATGAACAATTAAACGAGCTGGCTGTGACGATCAGAAAAGATAAAAACCTGCCCGAGAGAGAATAATCCGACATTGTGAATAAACTCAGCTCAACCAGATCTTTTCAGATAAAGAATTATTTTATTATCAATAATTTAAACGATTTAAGTCAAAGCTGCCACAGATTTACGGTTCTGTCGAAATGCCTGATAAAATTGCCACAATAACTTTCGGCTGTAAAGTTAATCAATACGAAACAGCCTGTATTTTAAGTGACTTTGAAAAATCAGGATATGAGATTGTTCAATTCAATCAGATTGCTGATCTCTATCTGATAAACAGTTGTACGGTTACCGGCAGGACTGATTATAAAAGCAGAAATGCAATTCGCCAGGCGTTAAAGAAAAAGCAGGAGAGACCCGATACAAAAGTAATTGTTACCGGGTGTTATGCTCAGAGAAATTTCACCGAATTACAGGCGATGAATGGGATCGATCATATCATCGATAATGGTTCGAAACATCTGATTGCAGATATTATCCGGGGAAATGTTCCTGAATTTAAAGAGATCAATACATATTCAACATATCCCGAACAGAAAGCAGAACGAATATCTGAACACACCAGAGCATTTCTGAAAATTCAGGATGGATGCGATTTTTTCTGCGCTTATTGTGCTGTTCCTTATGGCAGAGGAATTCCGCGAAGCAGAACAGAGAACAATATCATTCAACAAATAAAAATATTGATTGGTAACGGCTATCGGGAAATAGTCCTCGGTGGCGTAAATCTCGGTTTATATGGAAGAGATACAAATACTTCTCTGTATCTCTTACTGCAGAAATTAGTCGAGATCAAAGATCTTGAATTGATCAGACTTAGCTCTCTTGAACCTCAATTTATAACAACAGATCTAATCGGTCTGATCGCAGAAAATGATAAAATTGCACCTCATTTGCATATCCCGCTTCAATCCGGATGTGATGCTCTGTTGAAAAAAATGAACAGACGCTATACAGTCAGAGATTTTGCTCAGCTTACTGATACTCTCTATAGTAAAATTCCGGATTTAGCTCTGGGACTGGATATTATTGCCGGCCTTCCAGGTGAATCTGATGATCAATTCCGTGAAACAGAAGATTTTCTGTTTTCCCTGTCATTCACCTATCTTCATGTTTTTCCGTATTCCCGTCGCCCGGGTACATTGGCCACTCAGATGAATAACCAGGTAAGAGGTGAGATCGTTAAATTGCGAGGGAAAATCCTGCTGAATTTGTCGGAAGATAAGAAAGAGCAATATTGCAGAAATCTGATATCTGCTAAGATCTTGCTCAAAGGTGTTCTGGAAGAGAAAAAAAATAATTACTGGACAGCCTTATCGGATCATTATATCAGGATATATCTTAAAGAAAGGAATTACAGGAAAGGTCAGCTTCTCAATTTGCTTCCGAAAATGAGAGGTGAAGATGGCCTGATAGTAGATGCTTATGATAGAAATTTTTGATTTAGCTGTCAAATTCGGCGATCAGATGATTTTACAGGATATCAATCTGATAATTTATCCTGAAGAGAATCTTCTCATAGTTGGTAAAAGCGGCTGTGGTAAAAGTGTATTAATGAAAACTATCATGGGTCTGATCCAACCATGTTCGGGTAAAATTGAAATTGACGGAGTAGATCTGCAAAATCTTAGCCGGAAAGAACTCTATAAGTTCCGTCGGAAACTTGCCATGCTCTTTCAGGGAGGGGCATTACTAGATTCTTTAAATGTATATCAGAATATTGCTCTTCCTCTTTTTGAACATTCAGAAAAATCAGACACGGAGATTTTTCGTCTCGTTAGAGATAACCTGGATTTACTAGGACTGGGTGATATCTCCGAAAAAATGCCTTCCGATCTGAGTGGAGGTATGAAGAAAAGAGTCGCCCTTGCTCGAGCTCTGGTTCTTGAACCCAGATATCTGATCTTTGACGAGCCAACTACCGGACTTGATCCAGTTATTTCTAATGAGATCATCGAGTTGATACTCGGATTACAAAAGGTAAAAAAAATATCTTCCCTGATCGTGACTCATGATTTTAACTGCATAAATAGAATTCAAGGCCGGATGATTATGCTGGCTGATCGTAAATTGGTTTTTTCCGGGACTCATCAGGAATTTGAAAAAAGTAAAATTCCTGAAATTATCGCTTTCAGAGGACATTAAACGGAGTAATACATGAAATTTTATCAAGATCGGGAGAAGATCCTTATCAGAGTCGGAATTGTTACTGTATTAGGGCTGATTATCTTGTTCTGGGGTTATGGCTGGCTGGCTAAATACCTGGAAAATACCAGATATGATTATTATCTGGTTCGTTTTGAAAATGCAGCTAATCTGGAAATTGGCAGCCCCGTCTCGGTTCTCGGAGTAAAAAAGGGGAAAGTAAATTCAATTAAAATTGAATCAGGTTACGTGATTCTTGATCTTGCAATTGAATCAGATGTTGCACTCAAACAGGATGCAGCATTTTCGATTATCGAATCAAATCTGATGGGTGATGTCCAGGTCGAAGTTGCCCCCGGTAAAGCTGAAGGTAAACTTGATCCACAAAAAGTACACACAGGTGAAAGAGCCTACAGTATGTCCGGTCTCGTTTCTCAGTTGTCAGATTTGATCGGTGATCTGCAAACTGTGATAGGAACTCCGCATAAACAGGGCAATATCTTCACTATTGCCGAATCCCTGGCTCAAAATTCCAACGAACTAGTTAAAAACCTGAATGAATCTTACCTGGAAAATAAGGACAAAATCGAGAGTATCATCACTGATATAGCAATTCTGACAGAAAATATCAGCATCCTGATCACTGATAATCGTGACAGGATCGAAAACTCCATCGAGTATGCCGAACAAACTTTCACTAAAGCCGATTCCACTATGATCAAACTGGATTTGATCGCAGATAATTTACATTTGCTGTCTGAGAAAATGTTGCAGGATGATACTACTCTCGGTAATTTGATTTCAGACAGAGAATTATACGATAATCTGAATAAAGCAACTGAGAGTCTTGACAGTCTGCTGATAGATATCCGGAACAATCCTAAGAAATACATCAGAATTAAACTGCTATGATATATATGATAATGCAAATTGCAAACTTAATTTTATCCGTGGAGTGGAAATGATTAAAAAGATCTTACTGATCCCGCTTATATTTGCCATGATGACGTCTCTGCTGGCATATAATTTTGGTAAAAACAAGATCCAGGCTTACCCCTTAGAATGGTCGTTTATTCAGACGATGCATTTTGATATTTATTTCAATAAAGGCGACGATGAATTTGGTAAAATTGCCGCATTACTGGCCGAAGAAGCTTATTATTACCTTAAACAAGATTTCAAGACCCCTGTGATGAACAGAATCCCCGTTATATTCTACAAATCTCATCAGGATTTTGAAACAACTAATGTGATTTTTCCACTTTTGAATGAAGGAGTCGGGGGATTCACAGAATCAGGTCGTAATCGGATAGCAATACCCTTCGACGGCAGCTATCGTGCCATGGAAGAGACTTTTATCCATGAACTGACCCACGCATATATCAATGAGCTTAATCGCAGTCGTAATCGTTTTTTGAATTTAACAGGGCTTCCCTTCTGGTTCTCCGAAGGTTTGCCGGAATTCGAATCAGTGGGTGGTAAAAGCGTCTATAATAACATGTTTATAATCGATCTGCTGATGAATGACGGAATCCCTGATATCACTGATATCGGTGGGTTTTTCGCTTATCGGCTCGGTGAATCATTTCTGACCTTTATCAGCGATGAGTACGGACGAAAAACAGTGATGGATATGTTTTATGCCCTTCGTATCTCTCATTCTTCGGATCAGGCGATTGAAAAAGTGTTCGGGATAAAATTCAGGGAATTGCAAAAACGCTGGCAAAATTATCTGAAAAGAAAATATTTTAAGTATATAACGGATTACGAAATACCCTATGAAGTTTATCAGAAAATGACAGATCATAAAGAAACCGGAGCATTTATGAATTTTGCTTCCCGATTCTCTCCGGACGGATTTGTCTATCTGTATTTTTCCGACAAGGATCTTAAATCCGATATCTGGAAAGGATCTGTGTACAGTACTGCCAAACCAGAAAAAATCATCAATGGAGGAATGTCAGGTAAATTTCAGGAATTTCACTATCAACGCAATAATATTGCCTGGTTTCCAGATGGAAAAGCCTTCGCTTTTGTCTCTAAAACAGCTACAGGCGATAAAATTTATGTGATTGATTATCTGACCGAAAAAATTATCCAAACCTATAAAATGCCAGGATTTGACAGTATTTATGAAATTGATATCTCCCATGACGGAGAGAAACTTGTGTTTACCGGTCAGAAAAAATTGAGTAACGATATCTATATTATGAATCTGAAAACCGGTGAGATCAGCCAGATTACTTCTGATCCCTATAATGATTATCAACCACGCTGGTCACCCCGGGATGATAAGATCCTGTTTACTTCCGAAAGAACAATAATCTCCGATCCGGAAGAAAAACATGTCTTTAATGAACTTAACAATAATATTTTTTACTATGACCTGGACCTGGATAAATTTTATCAGGTAACCAGCGATAGTACAAACAGCTACTATCCAATCTGGAACAGTGTCGGAGATAAAATCATTTTTGTTACGGAACAGGATTTCTTTGCCAATTTCAATGTGATCGATCTCACAAACGGAAACAGAGCAGAAGTTACCAGAATTCTGGGCAGCGTCTTTACCGGTGATCTTAACTATAATGATTCAAAATTGATCTTTTCCTGCTATTACGATCTGGGCTGGGATATATATATCAAAGAAATGCCCCTGGAAAATCTGTCATATTATCCCTACCATCTTCCTTTTGAATATGAATTTAAAGATGACTTTGCAGAAAGTTTCGAATTGGACAGATATAAATTTTATGGGAAAAGAGCTGTTAAATTCAGAAGGGAATTGCCGGAATATTATACAGAGAACCATACCACTCTGGACTTGAGGGGAGAACCTGATCTGGATAGTCTGAACTATAAGTATAATCGATTTCTTGATGAAAAGCCAACAGAAATAAAACCACCTGAGATTATGCCTTATAAGGTAAAATTTTCGTTGGATAATCTCTGGGGCGGGATGGCATATTCTCCTTCAGGCGGGACTTTTGCTCAATTGCAGCTTAGTTTGAGTGACCTTCTGGGTGATCATGCGATCGGAATCAATGTCGGGATCTCCGGAGAGCTGGAAAAATCTGATTTTGTTTTCAACTATCTTTATATGCGCCATCGGATTGATTATGGTGTGGGAGGTTTCTTTGTAAATGATGAAGTTATCTACCGGATCAGATATTCCAGCGGAGAAAACGATGATTATATGCGGGAAAGAGAACGAGAATACGGAATCTATGGTATTCTTCGTTATCCATTGAATAAATTCTGGAGAATTGATTTTGAAAATGTTCTCTATAAACATGAAATTTGGCGTGACTGGTGGGATGGCTACAACGATGAGTGGATTAAAGAATACATCCCTGATTATTTTGACGAAGAAGCCTATGAAAAGGAACTTGTTTATGTCCCGCAATTCAGTTTTGTTCATGATAACAGCCTCTACGGAAGTGTAGGACCTATCTCGGGATGGAGAGGCGTCCTTCTCCTGAATCGCAGTTTTTCTACGGATAACAGCTCATCAATCATATATTCAGATATCAGAAAATATCTCTTTTTCGCAAAACGCTTTTCCTTTGCCTTCAGAATTCTGGGCGGAACGATAATCGGTGTCTCAAATCAACGCTTTGAACTTGATTATTTTAACGGAGTCAGAGGTTTCGATGATGATACTCTGCAAGGTAAAAGAAAAATGCTGGGAAGCATTGAATTGCGATTCCCTCTGGTTGATAATCTTAAACTGGCTTTCCCTCTTCCCTTACATCTGGCTAATATCAGAGGAAGTGTATTTGCAGATGCAGGAGCGATCTGGGATGATACTGAAAAATTAAAGCTGTATGAGGATGAACAACTTAAAGACCTAAAATTTGGCTTCGGTTTCGGACCACGAATATATCTTGGCTATTTTGTATTGAAATTAGACGTTGCCTGGCAGTCCGATTTCAAGAAAGTCAGCAGACCATTTCTTTATTTGAGTTTGTCACCCGATTTTTAGAAGTGAAAAATAAGAGGGCAGATCAAAGATCTACCCTCTTATTTTTTCAGGAATTCTATTTGATGTTCACTGTAACAAACCGATAAATACCTGAAACCGATTTTATGTAAAGCAGAATTAGATCACTCTCCAGATTGGCAATGATCTCATAATAATTTTTTAGATTTTTAACTTCCTGTTGATCAATTTCCAGGATTATATCTCCTGCTCTCAATCCAGCTTCTGCTGCTGGAGAATTTACCTGAACACCAGTTATCACAACACCACTTGCTTCTTCAAGATTGTGCTGCTGAGCAAAATTCCCATCCATTCCTTCAACATCTATCCCGATTTTTCCACTTTTTTCAACTTCTGGCTTGTTTTGCAGTTGGAGTTCATCATCGGGCCGCTGGATCAACTTAACCTGTAACGTTTTTCTCTTACCGTCACGAATTATCTCAACCGGAAGCTCTCTGCCTATATCACTGTTAGCAACCTCAATCCTGAACTTGGCAACATTGGGCACTTCCCGGTCATTGAATTTCAGAATAACATCACCTTTCTTTAAGCCGGCTTCTTCTGCAGGAGTATTCTCTTCAACCTTAGCGACAAGGACTCCTGTTATCTGATCCAGTTTCATGGTTTTCTGAAGTTCATAATCAATTTCCTGAGGAAGAATTCCAATATATGCCCGAATAACAACACCTTCATTGATCAAATCAGAAGCAACTTTACTGACCAGATTGATCGGAATGGCAAATCCTATTCCCATATTTCCGCCACTTGTGCTTGTTATGGCAGCATTTACACCTATCACCTCACCTTCAATATTTACCAGAGGGCCGCCACTATTGCCGGGATTTATCGCAGCATCAGTCTGAATATAATCCTGATAAAGAGGTGAATCAACCCCAAACTGTAGATTTGCTCTGCCCGTTGCCGAGATTACCCCGACAGTAACGGTCCGCTCAAGCCCTAACTGCCCAAATGGATTGCCAATTGCAATTGCCCAGTCACCGATCTCCAGATTGTCGGAATTACCCATCGGTGCAACGGTGATATCTTCTTCTTCATCAACAGAAATCTTGATGATCGCCAGATCGGTTTGTGAATCAAGACCTACTATCTCGGCCTTGTACTTGGCTTTATCTGCCAGAGTAACAATTATCTCCCCGGTTTTTCCATTTTCAACAACATGATTATTGGTTATAACATACACCTCATTTCCGTCTTTCCTGAAAATGAAGCCACTTCCCATCGCAAGTGATTTTCTTGTCTGGGGTTGATTTGATCGGGGTAGATCCGGAAAGAAAAATTTAAAGAAATCGTCATTGAAGGGAAATCCCGAACCACTCTGATTGTAATTTACTTCAAATTCAACCCGAATATTTACTACCGATTCACGGATATTTTTAATAACTTCCACAAATGGGCTTTTTTTGCCATCTGTTAACGGTAATTGCGCCTGAAGAATAAATGCCATAAGCAGCATTAACAATAGCACTAAAGTTGTTTTCCGGTTCATTAAACCTCCTCAAGAATTGAAATTTCAAAGATAAAAAATTACCATTTCCTATATTTTATCTTTCCTCGATAAGTCAACTCAAAATTAAAAAAAAAGCCGTGGTTTTACCCACGGCTCTGTAAGCTTTATCAGCTGATCTTGATTTCTTTGGCTGGCTTTGGTTCAAGCTTGGGAATCTTTATGTTTAAAACACCATCCTCAAATTTGGCATCAATTTTATCCTTATCAATCAAATCCGATAATGATAAAACTCTGCGATAATCCCCATGATATCTCTCACATCTACAATATGAACCACTCTTCTCCTCAGATTTTTCCTCTTTATGAGCCTCAATGATTAACTGATTTTCATTGATATTCATCGAGATATCATTTTTCTTGAACCCGGGAAGATTGGCGGAAATCTCAAATCGATCATCATGCTCGATTATATCGATCGCCATCATTCTCTGATTTTCATCAACTTCATTTTCAGCCCAAAAACGATTAATGAAGTTGTCGAAAATCGAAGCCATTGGCCAAAATTCCTTGTCTTTTCTGTAAGGGACCATTTTCATTTTGTCCACCTCCTTGCAATTTTTTTTAACTACATCAGATATTATAAAGCACAAATTCGAAATGTCAAATAAAAAATTAGCAGTCTCTTGTATTAAGCGCTAATTTTCTAATTGACAGTAGATCAAGTGTGATTATCTTTTGTGTTTAGGAATGATGAAAGTTGTTTGGGAGCTTGTTGTGATAAGATATTTATGTTAATTAACTGGTATAATTAGCATATTCTAAAACTACCAGGAGTTGATTTGTCTGGAAATCAAGCTTATCTTATCATTATAATAAAGGTGATTTAAATGATAACTCAATTTCTGATCAGATGATTGGCATGAGATTGGTTATATAATTAAAAAAAGGAGTTAACATGATCAAAGCAATCAGGGACAGGTATAGTGTACGCAGTTTTAAAGATCAACCAATTGAAAGCGAGAAATTAAATGAGATTTTAGAAGCTGCCAGATTTGCACCTTCCTCGAGAAATATCCAACCCTGGCATTTCGTGGTGATAGAAGATTCAGAAATGAGGAAGCAGTTGACTGATATCTGTAAAGGGCAGAATTTCGTAGCTCAGGCACCATTAACAATAGCAATTTGTGTGAATAATTACGATTACACGATGGCTTGTGGTGAAAGGGCGGCTATTGTAGATGCTGCAATTGCTGGTGAACATATCGCTCTGCAGGCGGCTGATCTTGGAATTGGCAGCTGCTGGATCGGAGCGTTTTATCAGGATGAAATCCGGCAGTTGCTGGACTTACCAGCTGATTACAGGGTTATCGGTTTATTACCTTTGGGTTATCCGACTCAGCAAAAAAGGGAAAGAACGCTAAAACCGTTATCAGAAATAGTCTCATACAACAGATTTGCTGATCACAGGAGGGCTGATGAATCTTAATCGTTTAACAATCAAGGCACAGGAAGCACTGGAAAGATCTTCCCGGATAGCAGAAGAGAAGGGACATCAGGAAATAACAACTATTCATCTTCTGGATAGTTTATTGGCAGATGATGCTGGATTTGTTCAAAATCTGTTCAAAAAAATAGGTGTAGATGTCGAAGCTCTGCAGTCAGAAATTTCCAGACAACTTCAGAAAATACCTGTTGTTTCCGGAGCTGTTCAATCCGGGATCTCCCGGGAACTTAACAGTGTTTTAATTGAAGCTGAAAAAACAGCATCGGATCTCCAGGATGAATACATCAGTGTCGAACATTTATTATTGGCGATCATGGAAAAAGGCAGGCTTCCGGTCGAATTAAAGTCTTATGGGATTGATAAAAGCAGTATTTTGAATGCTTCCAGGGAGTTGCGTGGTAATCAGAAAGTAACAGATCAGAATCCTGAAGCGAAGTATCAGGCTCTGGAAAAATATGCCAGGAATCTGACGAAATTAGCCAGGCTGGGAAAACTTGATCCCGTTATCGGCAGAGATGAGGAGATCAGGCGCACTATTCAGACTTTATCCCGGCGAAGAAAAAACAATCCTGTTCTGATCGGAGAACCTGGTGTTGGTAAAACAGCTATCGTAGAAGGCCTTGCCAGAAGAGTTGTCGATCTGGATGTTCCTGAAAATCTCAAGCATAAAGAAATTCTTGAACTGGATATGGGTGCTTTGATTGCAGGAGCAAAATTCAGGGGAGAATTTGAAGAAAGGCTTAAAGCTTTGCTGAAAGAGGTTGAAAAAGCAGAAGGAAGGATTATCCTCTTTATTGATGAAATTCATACAGTTGTCGGAGCCGGATCGGCTGAAGGCGCAGTAGATGCCTCAAATATGCTTAAACCTGCATTGGCTAGAGGTAGTTTACATTGTATCGGTGCGACAACGCTGGATGAGTACAGAAAATATATTGAAAAAGACGCTGCTCTGGAAAGACGTTTTCAACCTGTTCTGATTTCGGAACCAGATGTTGATGATACTATCTCGATCCTGCGTGGAATTAAAGAAAAGTATGAAGTACACCATGGAGTTCAGATTACCGATAACGCACTGCTTGCAGCTGCGATTCTATCAGAACGCTATATCTCTGATCGCTTTCTTCCGGATAAGGCAATTGACCTTGTCGATGAAGCCTGTGCAAGCTTGAGAATGGAAATCGATTCAATGCCACAGGAACTGGATGAAATCGAACGCAGAATCCGTCAATTGGAGATAGAAAAACTATCTCTGAAGAAAGAAAAAGATAAATCCTGTGAGGAAAGATTGACTAATGTAACCCATGAATTGGCAGATCTGGAAGATAAACGGGCTGAATTACGGGTCCGCTGGGAGTATGAAAAAGAACTCCTGCGACAGATCGGTAATTTATCAGAAATGATCGAAGACCTTAAGGCACAGGCAGAAATTGCCGAAAGGAAAGGCGAACTGGGTAAAGTCTCTGAATTGAAATATGGAAAAATGATCCAGAAACAACAGGAACTTGATGAGTTGAAGAAAAAATTGCAGTCCATACCACAAGATAAACAGTTGTTAAAAGAGCAGATTGATGAAGAAATGATCGCAGAAATAGTATCAAAATGGACTGGGATCCCTGTAAGTAAACTTCTGCAAAGTGAAGTTGAAAAACTGGTTCATATGGATGAGTATTTATCGCAACGAGTTATCGGGCAGCAGGAAGGAATTTCTGCTCTGGCAAATGCAATTAGACGATCCCGCAGTGGTCTTGCAGATGAGAACAGACCTATTGGCTCTTTTCTGTTCATGGGTCCGACCGGAGTGGGTAAAACCGAATTGGCAAAGGCTTTGGCCGAATTTCTTTTCGATACCGAAAAAGCCATGACCAGGATCGATATGAGCGAATTTATGGAGAAACATTCAGTAGCCAGACTGGTTGGCGCTCCTCCTGGATATGTAGGTTATGAACAAGGTGGTTATCTTACTGAAGCAATCAGACGTAAACCATACAGTGTAATCCTTTTCGATGAAACTGAAAAAGCTCATCCGGATGTGTTTAACATTCTGCTGCAGATTCTGGATGAGGGACGCCTGACCGACGGGAAAGGCAGAACCGTTGATTTCCGGAACACGATCATTATTTTAACCAGCAACGTTGCCTCTCAGTTCATCTATGATATGGGAGACAAGCCTGATAATGAGATCCGAAGTAAATTGAAGGATGCTTTGAAGCAATATTTCCGTCCGGAATTTCTCAATCGGCTTGATGATATCATTATTTTTCATCGACTTGATAAAGACCAGATCAGGCAGATAGTCAAATTACAACTGGAAATGCTGAATAAAAGGTTAGCGGTCAATAAGATAATCCTTAAATTCACTGAGCAGGCTTTAGAAAAGATTACTGAGCAGGGTTTTGATCCACAATTTGGAGCAAGACCTTTGAAAAGGGTCATTCAGAAGCAGATCGAAGACAAGCTTGCTCTGGAAATTCTTTCCGGTAATATTAATCCGGGAGGAGAAATTCTGGTTTCGATTGAAGGGGAAAAATTCGTCTTTCAGGGATAATAGAGAAAACGGCAGCAATAAGCTGCCGTTTTTTTTATCCTGTTGTTTCCAGCATCCATTTATAAATCAGAGATGCCTCCAATCCTTTGATCGTACCTTTGATAATCAATCCGTAAACGAAATTTCTCAACTTATCGAAAATATCTGTGTTCTCTGATCTGATATATTCCAGATGTTGTCTGATCATTTTTTCATCACCCTGATTCAAGCCTTTTTCCAATTTATCTGCGATCAATTTAGCTGCTTCCGGGATCCGGGGATTCTTTATCCCTTGAGATAACAATGTATCTTTAGCAATATTCTGTAGAAAAGAGATATTGTTTTCGGGATATTTCAGGATAATCCCCAGGTGATTTTTTAACCATGCCATATCTTTTATCAACCGATCAGTGGTTATCTTGAATTCTTCTTTGGGCAGACTGTGAATTTTAAGATAGGATCTGATCTGATATTGTGCTATTTCAAGTTGATTTATAAAATCCCTGGCAATGGTTTCTGATTGAAAAAAACTGTCCGGTTTAAGTTTTTCTGTGATTAGAAGACCATAATTCATTAGTATATTCTCGATCTTTTCCTGATCAATATTCCTGGTTTCAATAAGCAATCGGATTCTGGTGCTTTCATAGCTTAAAATTACCCGGATATGTTCGAGAGGATAAAAATGTTTGATCAGATTATTTATAAAGGCAAGCAGAACCGAACCTGCCTGGACATATCTCTCAGGAAACTCGAAAAGCCGCGTGATAACTTTATCATTGTTGAGATTGTCATTGGGTTTATGTTTACTCAAGGCTATTCTGAGGTTAACCTGAAGTTCTTTCTCATCAAAGGGTTTTAAAAAATATCCATAGGGATTTACTTTTTTCACCCGTTCCAGAGTTTCCTTGTCTGCATAAGCAGTGATGAATACCACCGGAATGTTAAAATGGGTTTGAATATAATCTGCAGCTTCAATCCCGTCCATTTCATCGTTCAGGTTGATATCCATAAGAACAAGATCGGGTCTCTGCTCACATGCTTTATCTATTGCATCCTGTCCAAAATAAGCAATGGCACAAACTTGATAATTCAGGTTCAATAAGGTCATCTTCATATCAAAAGCGATAACGGGTTCATCTTCAACAATCAGGATTCTAGCCATAAAGTTCCCTCTTTTTATTTATTTTCCTTACCAAGATAAACTGTTTGTGAGTGTCAATAAAAAATAAGTAAGGTGTTGACAGCTTGCAGAAATCAGGACTGCTGTTACAGTGCATGATCACTGAACAAATGAACTATTTGCTGATATTATCGATTTCTTAAAATTCGTCATCTCCAACTGATTTGAAGACGAATCTTACTCCTTGAATTTTTCAAATCTTATTTTATCATAACCATTTTATGAACATCACTAAAATCAAGACCTGAGATTCTGGTAAAATAAATCCCTGAAGGCATTTTTCTACCATTGTTATCACTCCCATCCCAGATAACGGAATGATACCCGGCTTCACGGACAGAATTCTCGAGTTTTCTGATTTTCTGACCCCTCAAATTATAAATTGATATCTCGATTTTCTGGTTTCTGTCCAGATAGTACTCAATTTTAGTCTCTGGATTAAAGGGATTGGGATAAT
>JAFGMF010000018.1 GCA_016927675.1 Candidatus Cloacimonadota bacterium | reverse complement strand
GTACTCAACGAAGAAGCTCAGGAAACGCTGGATCAAGTCGTTCGTACATTGGTAAATCACCCGGAAATAGATCTTGAGATCCATGGATATACGGATAATATGGGAGACAGAAATTACAATATCATGCTTTCTCAGCAGAGAGCTGATTCAGTAATGAATTATCTGATCGATAATGGAATTGAGCCGGAAAGATTATCCGCTGAAGGATTCGGTCCGGATAATCCGATCGCCTCCAATGACAGCAAAGAAGGTCGTGCCCAGAATCGCAGGATCGAGTTTATCCGTAAGGATTAAGTTACAGAAGAATAGAAATGCCCGGATCGTTTGATCCGGGCATTATTTGAATTTCCGGGGGAAAATAAAAAAATACTGAACTTGGTAAAGATTAGGAACAGGACGGATATATGGAAGTTACAGATGCAACCAGGCATTTTCTGCTGCAGCCTTTTTTTATTGGTTTGTATATCGGACTGCTGCTGGCAATTATTCTCTTTATCAAATCTTTGCTTGATAAAGCAAAATTAAAGAAAGAGATAAAAAAACTGAAACAGCATCTTCAGAGCAAACTTGAGATCGAGTCTGAATCAACTGAGCGGAAACGGCTGGATCTCGAAAAGATCAAGGAAATAAATGAAAATCTGAGGATTACGGTTCAGAATCTGAAACAGAAACCGGGTAGAAGAGAATTAAGACAGCTCTATTTATATCAGCAGGCTCTGGAACTTATGATCGAACGGGCTCCCGGATTCGCTCAGGCATGGCAGGTAGCCCTCAAGGAAAGTGAAGAAGAATTGCTGAAATCAGAAAAAGGACTGCTTCCTTTCCTGCGAAAACTGATACCGCCGTCTTATCCTGACAGACTTGAAGAGTAGCAGAAAATTCTCCTTTCAAAAGCTCAACTTTACCCTAGATTGATCTTAGTATGGTTATATTATTCAGAAGATAGACTACTTATTACCTTACCGTTAATGGATATATAAATAACGCTTGATTTTCTTGGTAGGTGTTTTTTCAAAAGGTTCTGGCTGTTCGACCATCTTGTGAATCCTGGAGTAAGCAGAGATGTTCGAATTTATCGATTGCCTCAGGTTTTCAAGTTTATCCGAGATGATCGAGGAAATCTGAGTTTCGGTTAATTTTTTACCTTGGAATTCCCGGTCCAGCTCTTCATAATTCAGATGGACTTTGGCAATCAGCAGCTTTTGAGAAAGGTAGACCAGCGATTCCAGTACATAATCAACGCGGTTGATCAGGGATTCGATCTGTTCAGGATAGATATTTTCTCCGCTGGGACCAACGATCACATTCTTAAGTCTGCCTTTGATGTACAGATATCCATTTTTATCCAGAATGCCCAGATCTCCGGTTTTAAACCAGCCGTCAGGTGAAAGCACTTTGGCAGTTCTTTCAGGATCCTTATAATAACCGATCATAACATTATCGCCACGTACGATTATTTCGCCTTCACCGGTTTTCGGGTCGGGATTTTCAATCTTAACTTCAACACCGGGCAAGACAATGCCTGTTGAACGGTAACGTGTCTTGTCCGGGGAAGAACCAGCAATCAGGGGAGAGGTTTCTGTTAATCCGTAACCGATGGCATAGGGGAATTTCCCTTCTCGGAGAAATAATTCAACTTCAGGGGAGAGTAATGCTCCACCGATTCCGTAAAAGTGCAGAGCTCCGCCAAATTGATTGTATACTTTTCTGGCTGCCATTCTATGGAAAAATCTGCGTAATAATGGAATTCCAAAGAGACTTCTCATCAACAGGGAATGGGTAAATTTAGGCAGGATTTTTACTTTGTATAATTTCTCCATGATCAGCGGAACGGTTAACATCATTGTTGGCTTAACCGTCTGCATGGCGGGAAGCAGAACTTTTGCGACCGGCGGTTTATCCAGATAATATACACAGGCTCCGCACAGCATGGGAATCAGAAAGCCGATCGTACCCTCATACGAATGAGACAGCGGCAGGATCGACAACAGGCGATCGGTGTGTTTAATAGGTTGAATCTTGAGTGTTGCCAATGCGTCAAACACCAGATTTTTATGAGATAACATCACACCTTTGGAATGACCGGTGGTCCCCGAAGTATAATTGATCACCGCCAGATCATTTTCCTGTACTTCCGACATCATTAATCCGACCATCTTCAAAGCAGCTTCCTTAAGCTTATTATACTCACTGGCGCCATCTTTGAGAATATTCCTTAATTTTTCAAGCGTTGTCTCAGGTGGAATTATACTGAAATCTTCTATCAGAAAAACTGTGGCCAGCGATTCAGAGTTAAACTCTTCCAGTTTATTGAACTGCTTTTGAGAGATAAAGATAGCCTTGCTGCCAGAATGCCTCAGGATGTGCTGAACTTCGTTGAGATGAAAATCAGGCAGGATAGGAACTGCTACGGCACCAATTGTTGTTATTGCAAAAAAGCTTATTCCCCAGTTCGGATTATTCTCAGAGAGAATTGCAACTCGGTCTCCGGCAGTTATTCCTCTCTTGTGCAGAATTCTGGAAAGTGTCTCAGCCTGCTCTCCTAATTCTTTGTAAGTAATCGGTCTGGAATTTACCATTGACAGAGCAGGGCGCTCGCTATAGCGGGTAACACTGTTTCCCAGAAGATCTTTCAGAGTTCTGCGTTTAAGTTCTGCCATTATTACCTCGGATTTTTTTTATTTGCATAAGGTTATTATTTCAATAAAATTGTCAAGCATTGCCTTGAAATAGACATGATAAAACACGATCGAACAGCTGGAATTTCTACTCGCAAAGGCTATTTCCTATATTTATTGGAAAGCTTCATTGTTATTATTCAAATGATAAAAATCTCCTTAATAAATTGATAATCAATTGCATGATCTCTAACTACAGTACATTAATCTGTTAATAGGAACGATAAAATCCTATTACCAGATTTATATGACAGTATATGTTTTTTTATCCGTTATTTACATAATTGCTATTTGAGCAGGAGCATTCGTTTCACCGATTCTTGATTGCCAAGAGTTATCTTATAAAGATAAATACCAGAACTTACAGGTTTATTATGTTCATCAAGACCGGACCAGATTACAGAATGTTTTCCTTTTTGCATTTGATTACTAATCAGAGTTGTTACTTTTTGACCTTTAATATTAAAGATCGATATTTCTACTTTTCCATCTACAGGAAGTTGATAAGTGATTGTTGTTTCCGGACTGCGTCCGGCACCTGACGGATTGAATGGATTTGGATAATTTGATAATTTGATTTTTTCAAGAGAAGTTAAGATATTACCGTCGTCAACTTTAACCTGAGGTAGAGTTGAATTCATATTGAAACCGATAACGGTAGTATGCTCATCTTCCACAGTTACTCCAATGACAACATGATTCTCATAAAATATCCGTTCGGCATGGATATCATAAGTTCCACCGGGAAGCTGAAACTCAAAATTGCCCAGACTATCTGCGAAAGTGAAAATTCCCGGTTCGTTATCAATTTTGAGAAGAACGAAATTTACAGGTACTCCGCTGTCTGTTTCGGTTATATTCCCAATTATTTTACCAAACTGGGGTGCTTCGTATTCATAAGACCCGATATCGATGACTGCGGTTCCGTTGTTATCGCCATCCCAGATTCTATGATTATAATCAAGATCGAACGGATAATAGTCTTGAGTATCAAATCCTGCATCAATCGCCATGCTGTTCTCGCATAAATGAAAATCATTATCAGCATAATCAATAAAAATACTGTTAATTTGATCTTCATTAATGACAAAATTATTATCTCCTGAGATTTCATATCCTTCCACAACGGAATCGATGAGACAATTTTGGATATATAGTGTGTCATCAAAAGGCCAATAAACCAATTCTTCGTTTCCAATAAAGATGGAATTTTTATGATATATACCGGAAAAACTCAAATTACCGAGTGCGTGTCGATTGTTTATTATTACGTTATTGTTAACAGCTAAAACTCTCCAGCCGATAGTAAGCCCGGAATAGCATTTTGTTACAATATTATTAAATATCATGTAATATCCACCCAATTCTAATCCGTTGTAGGAATTGGAAATGGGAGTATTGTGTACTATATTATTAAAAACTTTGCCGGAGGAATTGATACTGCTTTCAATACCGCCATAGACGATATTATCTGAGACTTCGAAATATCCGTAATCGTTCAATTTTATGCCTTCGCAGTAAAAAGCTGAATCTGCTTCAATAATATTTTCCCTGATGTAAATTCCAGCTTCATCTTCACTTGCGCTGGCGCTAATGGGATTTTCCACATTATAAAAATAGTTATCATATATATAATTTGGCAACAAATCACTTTTAATGCCAACGCCATTTCCGTAGAATTTATTGTCAACTACACTAATAAGTTCTCCAAAACTGCAAAAACGATTGTGGAATTCATTATTGGCTATCCAGATCCGATTTGTCAGATAATCCAAAGAATGTAAATGAATTGCTCTGCCCCAATCAGTTGTATTAGGATCAATTCCTTCGTTTATCGAAAAAAAATTGCCGATAATTTCTATTTTGGTATCCAAAGCAGGATAATTTGTTGCTATCCCATAGCGATTATCAATGAAATAACACTTATCAACTATCACTGAGTTGTGAACAGCCAGTGCACCGGATAGTTGAAAGGTTAAATTAATCACAATCGTCGAAGCATGTTCGAACCGGCAATGTTTGAATCTTGATAACTCTGCACTTTCAGAAAGGTAAATAATACCCCATTTAAAGTAAGTTGAATCCTGTTGAATTCTTGTGAATAGGATGCTGTCCTGCTCAGTGCCCTGCGCGATGATCCTGCCGTCAACCCAGAACATTTTTGCGGTTGGCTCTTCATTTCCATGGAAGGCAAAATCCTGAACATAAGTATCATTATTAAAAAGGGCAGAATTGATAAAAATCTCGGTACCGGGTGCAATGAAAAGCGTTACATCATCATCCACATATATTACACCTGTAACAAGGTAGGGATTATTTTCCGGACTCCAGACTGTATCTTCGGTAAGGTGGCCACCGACCTCAATCGCTGAAGCAATTGAAGAAATAAAGATTAAGAATAAAAAATTAAGAATTAAGAGAACTGAAAATAATGATGCATCTTCTTTATTCATAGTTATACTACTCCATCCTTTACTCCTCTGTAAGATGCCGGATTGGAAATACCTGTTCAGCCGAGGGGATATAAGGATAAGACAACCATCATATAACAATTACGACGGTCAAGAAAAACAATCCCTCAGATAATCGGGAAGATAGAATTTCGATTCGAAATCATGCTATCGAGTCGAGGGGGATATGAAATTTAGCGAGCATAATTACCTCATCCTCCACCTTAATCCGATTTAAAAAAAGCAGATCAATGGCGGAGGATGAGACAATGATATCTAAACGTTACTTGAGCAGCAACATTTTCTTCATCTGCGTTTCTTGAGCTGTGGAAATCTGGTAAAAATAGATTCCGGAAGAAACTGCTTTCTCATTAGAGTCTGTTCCGTTCCAGATTACCGAGTGCTGACCTGCCGTAAACTGGT
>JAFGMF010000142.1 GCA_016927675.1 Candidatus Cloacimonadota bacterium | reverse complement strand
TACTCCCAGATAAAAAAAGGTGCTTAAATAATTTACGCTTTTACACTTAGGTCTTATTATGGCAACAAACTTTTGTCTATTAAGCCGTGAATTAGTATATTTATTTTTGCCAGAACAGGTCGGTTCTATTCTTCCAGAATGTATGTAGAGAGTTTGATATTGCTGATATTCATGAAAACAGAACCGCTTCCGTCCGGACTGGACGTCCAGCAATCAAGAGAGATATCCTGCAGAATACCCGGTTCTTCGAAGAAAAGAGAATTTCCGCCGACTCCATTTACAAGAATTTCCAGAAGGCTGTGTTCGTAATCATAATTGAGAGAAATTGTGAAATTGCTATAATCGAACAGGTCGTAAGTGGAGAAGCTCAGATCGTGAAAGGCGTTCTGAAAATTAAGCTTCAAGTTACAGGAGCCAACTTCAGATACGTTTGTATTGATTATTGTGAGCTCAAGCAGCATGTTTTTCCCGACAGTGAGCAGAGAGAGAGAATCGGGCAGAGTATACAGTGCGGTTGCCCGGGGAACATCCCATCCGTAAAGAGCTCCCATTTTCAGCTGATCATCATCAATCAACACCCAGGCAGTATCACCGAATGCTGGTGAAAAATCTGGTATCAGCTGCCAGATATCCTGATCACTGAAATCAAAATTGAAAATTTCGCTGTAGGTATAATCAGGTTCGTTGGGGCTTCGGTCATCGCAGGCAAAAATAAAAATTATAACCAGAATAATCAACGTCAGATACCTATACATAGTTTACTCCCCGAGAAAAATGTCTGAGAATATTTTCTTTATTCGAAAGATAATCTGTCAAATAAAAAAAAGGGGGTGATCCCCCCCTCGTCTATTATAAACTGTAATACAGGTTCATTTCGAAAGGATGTGGTCTGTTTCTGATGGCAATAACTTCCTTGGTTTTTTCTTGAATCCAGCTGTCGATCAGCTCTTTGTTGAAAACATCACCGGCGAGCAGATATTCATGATCTTCCTGAAGGGCAGCAAGAGCTTCTTCGAGGCTGGCGGGAATCGAATGCAATCTGGATTGTTCTTGTTCAGACCATTTGAAGATATTCTCATCATAAGGACCGTAGCCATTTTCCCGGGTCGGCATGAATTTGTTTTTTATTCCATCCAGGCCAGCCATTAACAGAGCACTCATCGCGAGGTAATAGTTGCAGGTGCCATCTCCGGTTCGAAATTCTATCCGTTTGGATTTTTCACTGTTTGCATATTTCGGGATCCTGATAGCGGCACAGCGATTTGCCAGACCGAAAAACAGTTTTACCGGAGCTTCAAAACCGGGTAGCAGACGTTTGAAAGAATTCGTGCTAGGATTAGTAAATGCGGTTAAGGATTTTCCATGCTTAAGGATTCCTCCGATAAAGTAAAGCGCTTCATCAGAAAGATCGGCATAATTACCTTTTTTATAGAACAGGTTCTTACCTTTTCGGGTTAACTGGATATGGAAATGCATCCCATTTCCTGCTTCATTGTATAGTGGCTTGGGCATGAAAGTTGCCGTAAGATCATGTTTTAAGGCGCAGTTATGGACAATATCCTTGATATACATCATCTTGTCCGTGATCAGCTCAAAAGGCAGCATTTCCGTTTCGATTTCCTGCTGTCCGGAAAGACCTACCTCGTGATGATGATAGCGGACGGGACAGTTGATATCTTCAATCATCTGAACCATTTCTTCTCTGATATAGGCATATTTATCGAATGGAACATCAATGTGATAACCTTTGCGGTTAGCGACAGAGGTGCCGTTGATATCTTTATAACCGCCGGGCAGATCCTCCTTATTCTCTGCGGAGGTAAAGCTGAATCCGGCACTGAATCTGCCATTGTTGATCACAGCTTCGTTGAACAGGTAAAATTCAAATTCCGGGATCCAGAAAGACTGATCGGCAATACCGGTATTTACCATATAGTCATGGGCACGACGGGCAACACTGCGCGAATCTTTTTTTACTCCGATCAGCGTGTCTGCATCACAAATATAGCAAAGCATTCTCAGGGTTGGTGTTGCAGTAAAAGGATCTATAATGGCAGTAGTAATATCCGGCATCAGGATCATATCACCGGATTCCACCGAACTCATTCCCGGAATACTCGACCCGTCGAAAGGAATACCAAATTCAAGTACATAATCAAGCCGTCTGGCTGAAAATGTAATGTGATACCAGTTGCAGATCAGATCCGGATATTTCAGATCGATAGATTTGATATCATTATCTTTGATCATCTGTTTCACTTGTTCAATAGTCATTAAATACTCCTGTAAAAAATGATTTTTTAAAGAGAAATACCTGTTAATAATCGCAATAGAAAATTCAAGGGCGGCATGATTATTGCTCCGATCAAATTGAGTTTGAAAACCATCGAGATCACTAGAATAATGATCAGGATTTGAGAACCTTTTCTTTCTTTTGCAGTATATTTGAAATAAGCTTCATCAGAGAGAAATCCTCCCAGAATCTTTGAGCCGTCCATGGGTGGGATGGGGATCAGATTGAACAATCCGAGAGCAAGATTGATCATAATAGCGTAAAGCAGCATACTGATCCAGAATTGAGCCAGTGGAGAGATGTAGTTAAGATTACCCTGATGTGCACCTTTGATGGCAGCAAAAATCATGGAAAGGAAGATTGCCATGAGAAAATTAGCAACAGGACCTGCTGCGGCAGATAAAGCCGTATCCCGCTTGTAATTTTTAAAATTATAGGGATTGATCGGCACCGGTTTTGCCCAGCCGATCCTGGCTATGAAAAGCATGATCAATCCCAGTGGATCTATATGCGAAATCGGATTAAGGGTCAATCTCCCGGCCCTTTTTGCTGTATCATCTCCCAGATAATAGGCTACCAGGCCATGACTGAATTCATGGATGGTTATGGTGATCAGCAGTATCGGCAGCTGAATTAAAATTACTACAAAAGTATCCATCTATATTTACCTCGGTGATAATCTAATAGAGAAAAACTATCTGACAACTTTAAGAAATCTTCGTTTACCGATCTTGATAACAGTTTCCGAACCTATTTCCAGGAAAATATCGGAGATTTTCTCACCATCGATAGTGATTGCATTCTGTTTGATCAGACGTTTTACTTCGCCATTTGATTCGCAGACACCTGTTTTCACGAGAAGTTCCATGATCCCGATTTTATCCTGCTCAAGTGTGTATTCAGGAATTTCATCGGGAAGTTCTCCCTTGCTGAAGATCTGATTGAACTCTTCTTCGGCGATCAGAGCAGCTTTATCACCATGATACAGAGCGACAATCTCTCTGGCCAGCCGTTGTTTGATCAATTTCGGATTTATTTCTCCAGCCG
>JAFGMF010000017.1 GCA_016927675.1 Candidatus Cloacimonadota bacterium | reverse complement strand
CCCAAAAGATTATAAAATGATGTCTCAATTTAATTTTTTATCAGATTGTACCTCTCGAATCATATCCATTTCAGTTTTTCTCTTTTCGAGAATAACTTGGTGATTAGATGTTGAAAACGATAGCCTCGAGAGATTTTCTGATTCAAAATGATTATTCACTGATCATTATTGTCAGATGGCAATCCTGATAACTCTGATCAAGATAAATTCCCAAACTGATCGAGTAGCTTCCTTATCGCCGCTGAAAGCACTGAAGTGAGAGTAGGATCGACCTCAACCCGATTACTTCTGTCGACGAGAAGTAGTAATCACCTGCTGGACAATCCGGATTGGAAGGACGAAATGAAAAAAAGCAAAGATCTGCAAGTAAAAAAAATCTTCGGAAAAAACTGCAATCTGCACCTTCGGGGCAGATGGTTTTTAATCATGAAAATCAATCAAGAATAAATATCGCTTGGACCAGACAATGAGAAATTGGATATTATCAGTATTAAAATTTTTATTTTTAATCAGCCTCATCCTATTGTCATCATGTGCAGCAAAAGACAACAAAGCCATCCTGGGCAGGTGGGAGGCTACTGTTAAACAAAATGACAGGGAAGATACTTACATTTTCTCGATTGAATGTGATATCTGGGGTAGATTATTCGGGAATATCACCACCTATATGGATGGAAATATACTTCCTTCCACCCGAATAATTAATGTAGATTTTGATTTTCCCAATTTTACCATGAAGATCGAAAATCCCTCAGTCCCTGTAATATATACCGGTAAAATGAATGCCGAACAAACAAAGCTGCTTGGAAAATTTGATTATGTGAATCCGCAGATCGAGTCGGTAAAACTTACGTTAACCAAATCAGAAAGTTTTCAGGGTAAAACCAGAGACTACTCTTATCGAATTCCGGTTTGTGAAGAATTTACAAGTATTAATGCTCTAGAAGTCGGATTAGATGAAACCCTGCTGGAAGATTTGATCAATTCAATTCGCAACAAGAAATTCGGAATGATGAATTCCCTTCTGATCTTTAAAAATAATGAATTGGTTTTAGAAGAATATTTTGGCGGATTCAACAGGAATAAACTACATCAGTTACAATCCATAACGAAAAGCATAACTTCGCTGCTGATCGGTATAGCTGTCGACGAAGGTTTGATAATCAGTGTCGATGATTACATTACTGACTATCTTCCTGAAACAGAGAATAGCGCTGGCTGGGAAAAGGTAACGATCAAACACCTTCTGACAATGACATCGGGCGTTGATTGGGGAAACTCAAGAACAGATGCCAATTTAAAGATCTCGGAAATTCTGGGAAAACAGATTATTCATGATCCGGGAAACCGATTCCACTATAATGCTTCTATGCAGATTTTAGCTGAAGTTCTGGTTAATGCAAGTGGAATAACGGTGGCGGATTTTGCAGAAGAAAAGCTGTTTCTTCCTCTTGGAATCACAAATTATAAGTGGGGCGAAAGTGCAGACAGCAAATATCACCTTTGCACAGGAGCTCTGCAGTTAACTTCACTCGATTTAGTAAAAATAGGTATTTTGGTTCTTCAAAAAGGATTGTGGAACAATAATCAGATTGTCTCCCAAAACTGGATCGAGGAAAGTACATCTATCCAGGTAAAAATTCCGAAAAACAGAGATCAACATTATGGTTACCTTTGGTGGCACGGAAAAGTAAAACTGAAATCAGGTTACTATGATTCGATTTTTGCTCATGGAATGGGCAGCCAGTTTATTTTTATCATTCCCAGCCAGGAGATGATAATTGTGACCACAGGTAATAATTTGTACAATCATAAACAATTAGTCCCATTTAAAATGCTTAAGGATTATCTAAAAATATGCGAAAAAAACTAAACAGGGATAAAAGGGATGTTTAAAAATTACTTAAAAATCGCATTTAGAAATTTCAGCCGCAACAAAACATTCACTTTCATCAATATTCTTGGATTGGCGATTGGAATGGCGGTCTGCATAATGCAATTGCTTTGGGTGCAGAATGAATTGAGTTATGACAGATTTCACGAAAATAAAGATCAAATATACAATTTGATCCAGGAAGGAATTTGGAATAATGGCCAAACTTATGGTAACAGAACCATTCCCTACCGACTTGCTCCACTCATGCATGAGATTTATCCGGAAGTTAGGAATCACGTAAGGCTGCGTACCCTTAGTGGTATGATGATGCAGGTAGATGATAAAACATTTTATGAAGATAATGTTCTTTTGACGGAGCCGGCATTGTTCGAAATGTTTTCATTCGAATTCCTAAAAGGTGATCCGGAAACTGCTTTCAAAGATATTCATAATATGATCCTAACAGAAGAAACGGCTGTAAAATATTTTGGTGATGAAGAACCGATGGGGAAAGTAATCAAGTACAACAATCAAATTGATTTTACCGTAACTGGAATTGCAGCAAATCTACCTTTGAATTCTTCTTTGAATTTTGATATGATCCTTCCCTTTGAGATATTAGGAGAAAATCGAATCAATGGTTGGAGTTGGGAAAGTCAGGGTTATATCCAACTTATTGAAAACACAGATGTAGAAGCTTTTAAACAAAAAATTGTAAATACCATCATTGAAAATCGGGAAGGAAGCGAAAATCTCGTCAGGATCCAGCCTCTTACCAAAGTTCATCTATACGATCCTTTGGATGAACCGGCAAGTCTGACCTTTGTGATAATCTTTGCTGCTATTGGAATTATCGTACTGCTGATTGCCTGTATCAATTTCATGAATCTTTCTACGGCTCGTTCAGCCAAAAGAGCGAAAGAGGTAGGTGTCCGTAAGGTGGCGGGAGCAGATCGACGCAGCCTGATCAGGCAATTTTTAAGCGAATCGATTTTGACTGCTTTCCTGTCTCTGATCATCGCTTTCGTTCTGGTAGAATTGTTCCTTCCGGCGTTTAATAATTTAGCACACAAGGAACTCGACATTTCATTTACCAATCTCACTTTCATTGTGGGATTAGTGATAATAACATTGCTGGTCGGTGTGATTTCCGGCAGTTATCCGGCTTTCTATCTTTCTCAATTCGTTCCCAGTAAAGTGCTGAAAAGTGGGAGTGGAGCAAAAACTAAAAACCGCTTCAGAACAATTTTGGTTGTTATTCAATTTACCATTTCAATAGCTCTTATTATTTGTACCGCAACAGTTTATAATCAGTTGAAATATATTCAAAACAAAAATCTTGGTTTTACCAAAGATTTTATGGTTTCTATTCCGATGAATACTGAATTAGATAAATTGTTTGCAGCCTTCAAAGAAGAACTGATGAAAAATCCCAATATATTGGGTGTTACCGCTTCATCAAGTTCTCCGGCAAATGTAGGAAATGTTAATTCTGTTGAATGGGAAGGTAAATCTGATGATGAGCTTCTCATATTCAACTTCTTCCTGGTGGAAAAAGATTTTCTGGATGTTTTTGATTTGGAATTGGTAGCAGGAGAAAACTTTCATAAAAAATTTGAAAATGGTGAACCTGTACCATACATTCTGAACGAATCTGCAATTGAACTTATGCAGATGGAAGATCCTATAGGTAAAAGATTTCTCATGTATGATGAAAGAAATGCCGGTGAGATCATCGGTGTGGTGAAAGATTATCATTTTCAAAGCCTTACGAATGATATCGGTCCCATCATGATCACAACCATGAAATGGTGGTGGGATAGTGTATACGTAAAAATTAATCCGCATGATGTTACGGGATCACTGCAATATATCGAAGATACATATAAAAAAGTTTCACCCGGGTTTCCGTATGAATTTTCATTTTTGACTGAGGAAATTGATCGAACATATTCAAGTTTTTACGAGATGGGAGCGATCCTCAAATACTTTGCCATGCTGGCAATTTTCATTTCATGTCTGGGGCTTTTCGGTCTTTCATTATTTATGACAGAGCAGCGAACCAAAGAAATCGGCATCAGGAAAGTTTTTGGTTCACCTGTTGCCAAGATTGTATTTCTTCTCACTCGGGGCTTTTCCAAATGGGTTCTGCTGGCAAATTTGTTTGCCTGGCCGATCGCCTGGTATGCCATGCAGAAATTTCTGGGAATATTTGCCTATAATTCCGGATTGAACATCTGGCTGTTTTTTAGTTCAAGTTTGGTCGCACTTCTCATAAGCATTATCACCGTGGGTTATCAAACCTTGAAAGCAGCGAATGCCAATCCCATAAAAGCGCTGAAGTATGAGTGATGTTAAATTTGGAATGTGAAATGTGGAATTT
>JAFGMF010000141.1 GCA_016927675.1 Candidatus Cloacimonadota bacterium | reverse complement strand
CCTGATCGCCAAAAAATTCCGGATCATTCTTGATCGGGATAAGACTCTGGTATAACTCATCGTTAAATTCTTCAGCCAGGGTCCAGTCATCAAATAAGGCAATAAGATGAATCTCTTCGCCAGTTTGTATTTCGACACCGAAGATATAGCTTAGATGGTGTTTTTGAGCTGATTGACCATAGACAAGTGAATTCTGCATCGAATTATGATCTGTGATACTGACAATATCAAGGTGCTGATCTCTGGCTGCAAGCATAACAGATTCCGGTGCCATTTCCAGAGAAGAACAGGGAGAAAGGACAGAATGAATATGAAGATCAGCTTTATACCACTTCAACGCATTGTCCTCTTCAGTTGTTTATTTCCAGAAGAGTATAGAGTTTTCCAGCAAGCCGGAAAGCTGATAAATCACTAGAGATCAGGCAGATGTTTTCTTCTTCGGCTTTAGATATGATCTGTTGATCGGGCAACATATCCCTGGCGAAAACTACAGCACTCAAACCAACAAGGGAGGCTACGGCTATCACGTTCAGATGTCTCATGATCGTGATCCAGACCTGACCTTCCCGGGCATTTCCCATCACATCGCTCAGCAGGTCGGACACATATCCACCTGTGACCATGATCTGATCCAGACCGGTTGTCTGAGTCAGAACTTTACCATTGATAGCGTTGACAAAGTCAATTAAAGGAATGTTCATTTACTCCTCCCATGATCAGGTAGAATCTTTTCTCCGAAATAGATGATTATTTCCAGGCAAGTAGGTTGATTTTCTCCAGACATGATATGCAGCATATCGGAATTTCTTTTGATATTCGGCAAACCTAGCCCCGCCCCAAAACCCATTTCCTGCATTACTTTATCAGCAGTTGAAAAACCCGGGCTCATGGATTGTTCAATATCTTTGATCCCCGAGCCCTTATCGCTGAACATCAAGTGGATAAAATCTTTGTGGATATTGGCTTTAACTTTCCCGCCCCTGGTATGTGCCGTCACGTTTATCTCAGCTTCATAGGCGGCGATTGCAACACGGCGGAGGATTTCTGGTTTTACTCCAAGTTTCTGTAAATAGTTTTTAATAGTGGAAGATGCATTACCGGAATCGATAAAATCTCTTTCCTTTATGGTAAAGACAAGTGTGTCTTCCGGTTCATATCTCTGGCTGAGGAAAGTTAAGGTCCTTTCTTCGAATTCAGGTTGAAAATACCAGTAATCAGCCATGGGTTATCTTACAGCTTCTCAGACCGAGATTATACAATATCCCGCTGGATTTATACAGGGTATACATGGTAGAAATCAGTGGAAGTTCACGCTCCTGGGCCATCTTGATCAAGTCCGGAGAAGGCCTTTTTCCTCGAACGAAAATAATCCCATACAGGTCAATCATATCGGACAGCCTGACCACCTGAGGATTGGTTAAACCCGTCAGCAGCAGGGTTTTTTCCTGAGTGCAATGAAGAATATCGCTGATCAGATCCGATCCGAAAGCACAGGTTACCTCCTGGTCAAGATCATTGAGCTTAACGAGAAGTTCTGCGTCCAGAGCTTTTATAATATCTCTCAACTTCATAAGTTGATTTAGTCTCCCTTGTAATTATTTTCAGAAAATCTGAGAAAAAATAACTGAGTAAATTCTTGCTCATCTATTTTAAGGTCAAGGAAAAAAGCTCTAAAATCAAGGTTTTTTATCCTGAATTTCAGATTGATCTCTGGATTGGCTGAACCAGTAAGTTTCACTCAGATACTATCAATTCTGAAAAGAACAATGCGCCTTCAACAGATCACAGTTAAGTTTTTTTAATTAAAAAAATATTATTAACTTTTCATATATATTATTGACAATTGAAGCTCGCTTTAGAGTCTAGATCTATTTTGTTTTATTATCTGGAATATATTTTGCTTAATTAAAACCAAAAATGTATAGGGGAAGGAAAAGTGAAGAATTTTATAATAATTTCGATTTTGATATTTAGTATGAGTCTGTTGTTTTCCGATTTAGTTGAGTTATCTGAAAATCAAGGTCTACCTCTTTTCAAGGCTGAATCAGCCGGTTTGGAATGGACAAGGGTGGAATTCCATCTTGACGGTTATCTGGCGGAACAGGTAGAAGTTGATGGAACTGAATATATATCAATTAGTTATCCTGAAGAAGGAGAATTCATAGAGATCGGGATGCCTGCTTTACCCCGTTTTTCCAGGTTGATCGCCATTCCGGACGAAGGCGAAGTTAGTGTAGACATTGTTTACACAGATACCGAGATCCTCTCGGATATAAAAGTTTTTCCCCGCCAGAACCTGCGAAGTGAAAGCCAACCCCTGCGGGAATCCTTTACCATAGATCAGGCATATTATAACAATGGTGCAATCTTTCCGGGAAAGATCGTCGAATTGGACTCTCCGGCAATTCTCCGTGATTACAGAGTGGTCAGTCTGACAATCAATCCATTCAATTATGATCCGGTAAAACAGGAATTGGAGATAGTCAAATCAGTAGAAGTAATAGTCCAGACAAATGGGCGCGGTGGAGATAACATCCGCACCGGAGAGCGCAAAATATCAAGGTTTTTTGAACCTATCTACCAGTCCGTAATTTTGAATTACGAAACTGCAGGCAGCCGTGATGAAGAATACTTACAGCCGAATTACCTGTTTATCTATCCAAATAATTCAACCATACTGCCACTTGTAAATGAACTTGCCGAGTGGAAGCATCAGAAAGGTTTCCATATTGTTACTGCCAGTACAACTGTTACCGGAACATCTCTCAGCTCGATTAAAAGTTATCTTCAGAATGCTTATAACAATTGGGAAATAACTCCAGAATTTGTCTGTCTTGTCGGTGATGCCGGAGGTACATTCAGTATACCCACGAGCAATTCGGGAGGAGGAGACGGAGATCAATATTATGCTCTGCTTGAAGGAAACGACATTCTGGCAGATATAATAATCGGTAGATTATCCTACAGTAGTGCTTATGAATTGCAGACAATTCTGGGCAAAATATTTAACTATGAGAGAAATCCTTACCT
>JAFGMF010000140.1 GCA_016927675.1 Candidatus Cloacimonadota bacterium | reverse complement strand
TTCTTCTTGGTAAGATAAGTTTCCACAGCCTGATAAACATCACCCGCACCAGCGGCTAGTCCGCAACTGGCTAAACCGATTCTGATGGTTAGACTCAAAATTATCCCCCTTATTTATATTTCTTTAAGATATTGGTGATCTTTTCCGGTGTCAGTTTTCCATAAGTATTGTCGTCAACCATGATAACCGGAGCCAGACTGCAGCAACCCAGACAGGCTACAACCATGATAGTGAACAACCCATCACTGGTTGTATCATCCGTGTCGTTTAACTTCAGTTCGGATCGGATTGAATCAAGGATCGAGTTTGCACCCGAAACATGACAGGCAGTTCCCTTGCATACTCTGATTACATGTTTACCTTGAGGTTTTAATCGAAACATTGTATAAAAAGTTGCTACACCGTAGATCTGAGCAAGTTTAAAACCGGTTTTTTCCGCAACATATTTCATCACATCACGGGAAAGATACTTCTCGATATTCTGGATCTCCTGAAGTAATGGTATTAATGCTCCTTTTTTCCCGATGAATTTATCAATTACACCGTCAATCAGACTTTTATTCTTCAGCATAGGCCATGACTCCTTTGCACAGGCTAAATTTTTGTGGACTTTTTATAATTGTACTATCAGTGTCAAATGATTTTTTAGGCTTGTTATCAATCCTGCGTTAAGATAAATCAATTCATATTTTATATGATACTTTCAGATAGAAATACTCGTAATTTCTTGAAAAAGAGTCCTTTATCTGGTTTGCTGAATACTTGAATCCGAGATAAATATCCCAATAAAGGGTGGGTTTGCAACCGATGTTCAGATAGTAACCGTCGTAGACGGAATAATCATAATATTCATAATTATCGTATCGCCAGCCGCCATTAATCGTGAAGTTGTTAGATAAACTTACTGAGACATCACAATTCAATAACTGGTAATCAGGATCAAGCTGAGGTAATTGATCAAGTTCGGGATAATCGATATTTTCAGCGGAAATTGAATAGCTGAAATGCTGACCCAGATTACCGGATAATCCCAGATAATGAGACCACCCGGATTCTGTTTTCTGCTCCTGTCGGATCAGATTTCGCAATCTGGTAACTCTCATTTCTGTATTCAGCCAGCAGAAAAATTCACAACCCAGAAGCAGACTTTGGCTGTACTTATTATAATAAGAAGTTTTATAGAATTCCCTGACATATTTGAAATCAGCTTTAACAGTTATATTCTTTAAAAAATTCTGTTCAATTGAAAATTGAAAGATCCTTTCCAATAAAGCATTACTTCGGTTATCCAGTTCTTCACTTACCCATAATTCCCAGCTCCAGTCACGGAGGATCCCTTTATTCGTCTTATATTTTTGCCAGCTTTCCAGGTGCCAGCCATAATAATCATCTTCATATATATTTCCCATATCACGGGCAAAATTCTTGCTCATCTGTTCAAATTGGGCGGCAAGACAGAAATCAGCTGCTCTGTAAGAATATCCTGTTTGAACAAAGAAACCGTTGTTGCTGACACTGTCATTTTTCAGCCATGAATGTTGCAAATCTGCCCAGATCGTATTGTTTTTGATAAACTCGAAAGCCGGGGCAAAACTGATGATATCGTTATGATAATGTTTGTTCATCCGATTAAAAAAAGCGAAGTTCATTCTATAATATTCACTGACAGGCCTGTAGGTGATCAAGTTGTAATAATCTCCACTGCCACCCTTATCGCTTCTGTCCTTTACCATAAGTATCCCGCAGTTATATGTAGGTTTGCTGCTCGTAAATTTAACGCCATAATGAGGATTACTGATATGACGGGTGTAAAAGCTATCATAATCCAGACCAAATACATTGAAATCTTCGACAAAAAAGTATCTGTTTTCAGGATATGTTGGTGCATAGCGCGAATAGTAGATGTCTATCTCGTCGTCGGGAGGGACATCGCTGAAATCGGGATTATAACTGAATTTAAAATTGGATGAATAATCCGGTTTAAGAGAAAAATCAATGCCAAGATTATCCTGATCAAGCTGAAGTTCACGCTCGATATTATCATACATCCCAAGCAGATAAGGGCGCAGATAAAAATTTCTGCTTTGTGTCACCGTCTCTGTTATCGTCAGATCAAGAGCTTCCCGGAAATAATTCTTGCCCATACTCGAATTAACACAGGGGATCGAATAGCTGTTTGCTGTATTTTTTTCGTAACAGGTAATGATCATTTTCCAGTGATAAGGAGCTACACCATTTATCCTCAGGTCAGAAAATGGGATTTTTGCCGATATTTCCCAGAAGTCTTCCGATATTTGCGATCTATAATTATAGGTACTGTTCCAGTTTTTATCTAAACTGAGATCTGATGAACGAACTGCATCGTAAAGATTCCCTAAAGGAAAAAAATAGTAACAGTAAGAATAATAATTTTTCAGATCAGTGATCAGTTGTAACCTTAAATAATCAGCGTTGGGCCATTGATCACGACTGGTGAAAACACTCGGATTGAAGGCATCAGTCAATTCTACTCTGGCATCTAGATATAGATATTGCTGATCATGCCACATCCAAACCTTAACATCCCGTTCATACGGAAGACAATCACTACTATTCACATCGCGAAAATCTGTGAAACAGTTTTCATGATTTCTCAACTGTATTGTACTGTTAGGTATTATTTGTTCCAGTGATTGGATGAAGGAAAAACAAGAGAACAGCGTTATTATTATCAGAAAATTCTTCGCCATTCTTAAAATAATATTTCTGTTCCGTTTTTGTTTTTTACTTCGGAAAACGTACTCAGGGTTACATTTTTATATTCAATGATAAATGTCGTCCATTCGTTCCTGACAAGCCTCATATTCCCATGAAGTTGCTCAACAAGTGTTTTTGTGAGCATCAGACCCAGAGTTTCGGCATTTTCCAGATTGATCTTTTCCGGGAATCCAATTCCGTTATCACTTACAGTTAGAAGATATTTATCTTTCTCGGTTGGCAGTAATTCAACTCGAATAATACCTTCTCGATCGTCAGGAAATGCATGTTTCAGAGCATTTGAGATCAACTCGTTGATGATCAAGCCACAGGGAATCGCGGTGCTGATCTCCATGAAAATGTTTTCAATGTTGATATCCAGTTTTACTTTTGATGGCCTTATCCCATAGGAACCAAAAAGATAGATGGCAATACTCTTAACATAATCGCCAAAATTGATCTTACTAAGATCAGCAGCATAGTATAACTTTTCATGAACCAGAGACATTGTTTTAACCCGGTCCAGACTGTTCCGGGTCAAGCGTTTTATATCAGGATCATCGATATAACGCTGCTGCAGCTTGAGCATGCTGCCAATTATCTGCATATTGTTTTTTACCCTATGATTTATCTCTTTCAATAACAGTTCTTTTTCCTGCAAAGACGCTGTCAGTCTTGTTTGGATCTCCTTGATCTCAGATACATCATTTACAACGATCACTGCTCCGAGAAATATATCGTTCTCAATGATAGGAACACCTTTAACTATTACGGTAATCATTTTCTTATTTTTTCCGGCAATCTCTATCTCTTTGGAAAGCTCGAACCCTGTCTTCAATTCCTGAAAGAAATCCTGGAGATCACTATTGCCGAATAGGGCAATGTCTCTGATAAATCTGCCCTGAAGCAGATCATATCTTTGAGAGGCATTTACCAGAATCGTGTTCATTTCAGGATTTGCATATTCAATCGCCAAATTAGCATTAATCTTGATGATCCCGGCAGGTGAATTGTCCAGCACTTCTCTGTGCTGCTCATAAAGGGTTCTGAACTGTGTCTCCGATTGATGCAGCTCTTTTGTCCTTTCCTGAACAATATTCTGAAGCGATTGATTCAATTCCCGCAAGTCAGCTTCCGATTTCTTCAGCTTCAAGTCATGAAGCTTCAGTTTTACTATCAGATATACGGTAAACAAAATAAAAAAGATCAGAAATGCCGAAGAGAAGATTACGAATGTTTGGACCTGATTTTCCATACTAAAAATACACTCCCAAGCCAAAATATTAAACTGATTAAGTTGGCATATTTGCCGAAATTGAAATTCTTCATAAAATCTATCGATAACGCATTACTCGCCAGAATATGTAAGCCGAAATATAATGTGAATCCTGAAAAAATAAAAAAGGATTCAATATTATCCAGAAAAGATTCCTGCAAAAGTAAACTCCTGAGAATCAGAATAGAGCCAAGTGTAAGGAGAATCAAATTGTAGAAATCTGTTGTATTTATCGGACTGTAACTTCGATTCGTCCAGGTTAGAATTGCCGCCAGTATGATCGGGATCGCCAGAATTGCTACGATAATAACAAAAATATCTGAGTAGTCTTTTTTCGCCCTGGCAAGCCGGAATAGGGTAATAAGAACAAAAAACAATTCGTAAATGCTGACCAGAGACCAGAACAGAATATAGACTATATTTGATCTTGATGTTACCATCATTAAAATATTCCAGCATAAAAAAATCATAAAGAAAACCAGAAAGTAATTGAGAACAATTCCGTTAACACTTTTCCTGTCGGTTTTCCTGGATAAAATATACCAGGCTACCAAATTCAAAAGATATAATATAGTTGAAGCATAATAATTAAAGAAATTGGACATAATTATCCCATTTAGAGTTTTTAAGAAAAATCATTATAAAAAAAACAATATCAATTATAAGTATGCAAATATCGGTCTAATCGCCGTCGTTGCTATCGTCGTCGTCGTCGTCCCAGCCTCTTGGTTTGATGTCTCCCTGTCCGCTGCAGAAAAGATCTGTTTCAGCAGCATCTAAAGGTGCAATTACTTCTGAGTTGAAAGGTTCTGGCATTAAATCACCCTGAGCAGTACATTCAATTCCCCGGGCATAACTTTCAAAAGAGTTGCTGCGTGCATCTTTGATTATGCAGGCTACGCAGATAGTAACAGTAAAGAAAACAACTAATAAAACTGAAATAACAAAAATTTTCGGGTCTTTGTTCATGTCATCCTCCATTAATTTTGTAATGTATGCAACATAGCTGCCCAAGCCAATATATTGGCAAGATTTTTTTTTATTTCCTGAAAAAATTTTCCTTGTAAAATTATCAACAGTAATCCAATTAGCAGTAACATCAGGCAGATAAGCGTAAAAAGCTATAAATAACTTGACGTTAGGATGAGGCAATTTTTTTTTGCAAATAAGAGACTGGATTATTAAGAAAAGAAGCAACCCGCTTCTACCTTACGGTTTCCCCCTTGAGGGTAGAATACTTGTTAAGGTTTTAAATATAATCGGCAGGATAAAGTTTTGCCGATGCAGTCAGGCGGGTGGTTTCCATCCGCCTTTTTTAATAAAAAAAGCAAAACTAAGGAGGTTTTTTGGGTTGGAGAAGTAGAGGAAAGGCTAAGATGAAGCCGGAAGTACCCAAAGAGAGGGTTAACAAACAGATCAGGGCAAGAGAAGTAAGATTGATCTCAGAAAATGGTGATCAGTTAGGAGTGGTTTCTTTAGTCGAAGCACTGAACATAGCAGACCGGGCAGGTCTTGACCTGGTCGAAATCTCTCCCAGTGCGGAGCCACCGGTATGTAAGATTATCGATTTTGGCCAGTATCATTATCAGAAAGAACGTAAAATGCGGGAATCTCGCAAAAAACAGCATATTATTCAAACCAAAGAGATAAAATTCGGGCCCAATACAGAAGAACATGATTATAATTTTAAGAAGAATAATGCCATGAAATTCCTGAAACAGCACAATAAAGTCAAGCTGACAGTTAGATTTCGGGGTCGTCAGCTGGCTCATAAGGATCTCGGCTTCAAACTTCTTGAAAAGCTTCTGGCTGAGCTTAAAGAATTTGTGGATATAGATCAGCAACCGCAAAGTGAAGGCCGCACGATCTTCACCATTGTCTCACCCAAAAAAGATATCGATAAATTATTAGAGAAATTTGAAATCGAAGAAGATGAAGAATAAAATAAATTGAGGTTCTAGGAGGAATAATGCCTAAATTGAAAACCCGTCGGGCAGTAGCCAAACGATTCAAGGTTACGGCTAATGGAAAATTAAAAAGATCTCATGCCTGTGCCGGTCATCTGTTAACCAAGAAAAGTGCTAAGCGTAAACGGAATCTGAGGAAATCTGATCTTGTTGACTGTAATGATATGAACAGAATGAAAAGGATGCTCGGTATTTAACACCGGGTTCAAAGGAGATAGATAAAATGGCACGATCTGTAAATAACGTTGCTCATAAAAGAAGAAAAAAGAAATATTTAAAAGCTGCCAAAGGTTATGTCGGCGGAAGAAGTAAACTCTACAGAACAGCCCGACAGGCCGTAGAAAAAGGTTGGCAATATGCTTATAGAGACAGAAAAGTAAGAAAACGCGAATTCCGTCGCCTGTGGATCATCCGGATAAATGCAGCTGCACGAATGAATGAACTTTCTTACAGTAGACTGATCAGTGGATTAAAAAAAGCAGGTGTCGAAATTGACCGTAAAGTTCTTGCTCATCTTGCCTATCATGATGGCGAAGCTTTTTCAGAACTGTGCACTCTGGCAAAAGATCAAAATTAATAACAGGATTGGCTGGTGAAGGAAAAGTTAGAAAATATTTTCAAAGAAGCACAGATTGCTATCACTCAGGCAACCACCAGGCATGATATCCTGCAGTTGAAATCCAGATTTCTTGGAAAAAAAAGTGACTTCAGTAGTATGATGAAACAACTGGGATCTCTTCCTGCAGAAGAAAAACCTGCATTCGGCAGTGATCTGAACATCTTGAAGACAAGGATATCCGAACTGCTTGAACAACAGGATGAGATCATTCGAGAAGCAGATTATCAAAAAGCCATTGGCAGGAATACACTTGACCTCACCATGCCCGGAAGAAAAAGAGAACGTGGCAGCTTACACCCGATCACCAGAACCTGGCAGGAAATTGAAGATATCTTCCTTGCCATGGGATTCGAAATTGCCGAAGGTCCTGATGTCGAAGATGAATTTCATAATTTTGATGCCCTCAATACTCCCCAGGATCACCCGGCAAGAGACCTTTCGGATACTTTCTATATCAATGATGATGTTCTGCTTCGTACTCAGACTTCCACAGTGCAGGTCAGAGTCATGCAGAAACATAAACCGCCAATCCGGATAATTTCACCCGGCAGCTGTTACCGGAATGAAAACGATGCCTCACATTCACCAATGTTTCATCAGGTCGAAGCGTTGGTTGTCGATCAAGGCGTTAATTTCGCCGATCTGAGAGATATACTTAATGTATTTGTCAGAAAAATGTTCGGAGAACGGATCGATTCCAGAATCAGACCACATTTCTTCCCCTTTACTGAACCCAGCGCTGAAATCGATATCCTCTGTATCAAATGTTTCGGTAAAGGATGTAATCTCTGTAAAGGCAACGGCTGGCTGGAAATGGGTGGCGCCGGTATGGTTGATCCGAATGTTTTCGATCTGCTCGGGATCGACTCCGAAAAATATACCGGATACGCTTTTGGTCTCGGAATAGAAAGAATTGCCATGACCAAATATAATATTCCCGATATGAGACTGCTGTTCGAGAATGATATCCGTTTTTTGAAGCAGTTTAGCTGATTCATCTTAAATATAAAATTTTGGACATATTATGAAAATTAGTTATAACTGGCTGAAAGATTATCTCGATTTTGATCTGAAACCAGCCGAACTCGGAAATGAACTCACTTTTGCCGGAATTGAAGTTGAAGGATTGCACTACCCCGGTAAAGAACTTGAGCAGATAAAAATTGCCGAAATTATCTCGCTGCATAAACATCCTCAAGCCGATAACCTGTCAATCTGCCAGGTGAATGATGGAAATTCTACTGTTCAGGTCATCTGCGGTGCACCCAATTGCAGAACCGGCCAAAAGGTTGCTCTGGCGCCTATCGGAGCTTCTTTAACGGGTTTTAAAATTAAAAAGGTCAAACTCCGCGGCGAAGAATCTCTGGGTATGCTCTGCTCCGAAAAAGAACTGGGATTATCCGGCGATCACGAAGGGATAATGATTCTTCCGGAAGAAGCACCTGCCGGTACGAACCTGGCCACTTATCTGCAATTGCAGGATGCAGTTTATGATACCGAGATTACCCCAAACAGACCTGATCTATTAGGCATTTACGGAATTGCCAGAGATTTGTCAGCTCTGCTTAAAATCCCGCTGAAACAACCAGAATTAACTTCGGAAACAATCCCCGAAAAAATTGAAAATCACTTATCCCTTGAAAATCAAGCTCCAGATTTATGTACCCGATATACTGCCAGAATGATCAAAGGCGTCAGTATCGGAGAATCTCCACACTGGCTGAAAAACAGACTGTTGGCTGTTGGCTTACGCCCGATAAATAATATTGTTGATATAACCAATTATGTCATGATGGAATTGGGTCATCCACTTCATGCCTTTGATTATGATAAACTTGAAGGTAAAAAAATCATCGTAAGAAAAGCCGCTGAACAAGAAAAATTTCCTGCTCTCGATGAACAGACATATACTTTGAGTAATGATGATCTTGTAATAGCCGATGAAAAAAAACCTGTAGCTTTGGCAGGTGTTATCGGCGGTAGTAATTCCCATATTACCGGCACAACCACAGATATCGTGCTGGAAGCAGCCAATTTTCTCTATTCTTCCATCAGAAAAACAGCCGGGAAACATTTGATTTCTACAGATTCATCCTACCGCTTCGAAAGAAATATATCTGATGAAATGGCCGAAATTGCCAGTAAAAGAGCCGCTCAACTGATACTGAAAATAGCCGGCGGCAGACTACTATCAGGAAAACTGGATTCTTATCCCGATCCTTTTAAACCACCTCTGGTCAAGCTTCGATTAAGCAGGATCACCAGACTGCTTACTCTTCATCTGGATGAGAAAACTGTAAAAAATCACCTCGAAGCCTTAGGCTTGAAATGGATTAAATCAGAGCCTGATACTCTCTGGTTCGAAATTCCACCCTATCGTAAAGATCTGCTCAGAGAGGTCGATCTTCTCGAAGAGATTATCAGATTGCACGGTTATAATAATATTGCCTCTGTCGACCATAATCAGGATATAATGGATAAAAACCGTTTCTATACAAGAAGGAAACTGAAATCAGCTTTAGTTGATCACGGATTTTCAGAAGTTATTAACTGGAGTTTCAGTGATCCGGATTACCTCGATAAACTCAAAATTGCCGATGGTGATCCCAGGCGTGATCTTGTAAAATTGAAAAATCCACTCGGAAAAAGTTTTTCCATCCTTCGACCCACCCTGATACCGGATCTTCTAAAAAATGCTTTATATAATATCAACCATGGTCAGAAAGATCTTAAAATTTTCGAACAGGCAAAAGTCTTTACCCGTAATGATCAAAAACTTGCCCGGGAGAAATTACGGTTAACAGGCATCATGACCGGTCATAGTAAACCTGTTTTCTGGCAGGATAAATCAGTTGAAGTGGATTATTTTCTGGTAAAAGGGATTATTGAAGAGCTGCTCGAACTGTGCAGGATAGATTGTCCTGATTTTATTCCGTCCACACAAGCTTATTATCTTCAGGGTCAAGCTGCCGAGATAATCTTCAAAGACCTTAATCTTGGCAGTTGTGGTCAACTTGATCCTAAAATTGCCACCGATTTTGATCTTGATCTGCCGGTCTTTTTATTTGACCTGGATTTAGAGAGAATACTTGAACAGGTTGCTGTGGTTGATCCGGTTTTCCGGGAAATTCCGAAATTCCCTCCGGTACTCCGAGATATATCTTTTTTAGTGGAACACAAATATTCTTTTCAGGCGATCAGAAATAAAATCCTGGCAGTGAATCCTGATTATATCAGAAAGGTCGATTTGTTTGACGAGTATAAGGGTGATAACATCAAAGCGGGATTTCGCAGCCTGTCTTTCAAGCTTGTCTTTAATTCTTCAACAAAAACCTTGACTGATGAGTTTATCAATGATATAATCCAAAATGTAATCAGGAAGCTGGAAAGTGAATTCCAGATTGAAATGAGGTAGCAATATGGATTTTAACAGTAACGCCGGATTAAGTGATAAACTACAGTTATTGATAGCAAAATACAAAGAGATAAAAGAAAGATGTTCGATTCTGGAAACCGAGAATCAACGCCTGGAAAAAGAAAATACCCTGCTCAGAGAATCCTCCGGGGAAACTGAAGGATCACTTCAGGAATTTAAAACCAGGGTATCTAAACAGACTGAGGAAATCGAACTGCTCAGGCGGGAAAACGCCAATCTTCGTCAACAGATAGAGAAGCTGGAGAATAATTCCAGGGAAGCGGCAGACAAGATAGATAAAATCCTAGGGCAGATAGAAGAGCTTTGAGATGCAAACCGTGGAATTGGTCGTTCTGGGAAAGAAATATTATTTAAAAAGTGATAATCCCGAAAAATTGAAAGAATTTGCCAGACAACTGGAAAATAGTCTGGAAGAGTTGAATCAGAGATTCAATACGGTTGATCAGACCAAGTTATATCTGTTGCATACTTTGCAGCTGATGGAGCGATGTCTGGAACTGAATAAACAGAACGATGAGCTGAGATGCCAGTTTGAGCGGATCGGTGATTTGTTCAAGGATATCGAAAGTGAGTTTTAAAGCCTGCGGTATTCGTGATATTAAAGATGTTTCTGAACTATTTAAAAAACGGAAGTCAAGCCATTTGTGGCGTATAAGCCGGACAGGATCCGGATCTACAAAACAGACAAGGTAGACGTCCACCTTGAAAAAGGTTCGAGTAAACAATTAATACACGGTACCGCGGGTTAAAAATAAAATGAGAGGTTAATAATGCTTACATATATTATCATCGGAGCGGTAGGATTTGCCCTGGGAATAATTCTCGCCTTGTTTATCAACTATCTGAAGAGAACTGCAGATAATAAAAACATTCTGAAATCAACAGAACTCGCAAAGAAGATCATCTCTGATGCAAACCATGAAGCTGAAAATCTGAAGAAATCAGCTGTCCTGGAAGCAAAAGAGGAATGGTTCAAAACCCAGAAAAAATACGAAGAAGAGATCAGCAGCAGAAAGAAAGAACTTTATTCACTGGAAAAAGAGTATAATGACCGTTCTCTGAATCTGGACAAACGTTTGGAAGGTTTGGAAAAGCGGGATGCTAATCTGCAGAAATACGAAAAAGAATTAAAAACCAGAGAAAATGAACTGCAAAATAAACGAACAGAATTGGAAGACCTGATCGAACAACAGAATAACAAACTTTCTGAAATCGCACGACTATCCCGTGAAGAAGCTATTCAGATCCTGAAAAATAATCTGAAAAACAAAGCCCGTGCTGAAGCTGCGAGAGATGTACGTAAAATTGCCGAGGAAGCAAAAATCGATGCCAATAAACTGGTTTCAGGAGTTCTTGCCACGGCAATTCAAAGAATTGCCGTAGATTACGTCTCAGAATCAACCGTCTCGGTTGTATCCCTGCCTGATGAAGAGATGAAAGGCAGAATTATCGGCCGTGAAGGCAGAAATATCAGATCCTTCGAAAAAGCCTCCGGAATAGACCTGATCATTGACGACACACCCGAAGCAGTAGTTTTATCAGGATTTGACCCAATCAGAAGAGAAGTCGCCAGACTCTCTCTGGAAAAACTGATAACTGACGGCAGAATCCATCCCGGAAGAATCGAACAGGTGATTGAGAAAACTACTAAAGAGATGAATGATAACCTGGTGAAGATCGGAGAAAAAGCCTGTCTGGAAACAAATATCCATAATATTTCACCAAATCTGGTGAAATTGATCGGTCGACTGAAGTACAGAACAAGTTATGGTCAGAATATTCTTCAACACTCCATTGAAAGTGCCTGGGTTTGCGGTATTCTGGCTGCTGAACTTGGACTTGATCAGGAGCTGGCACGGCGCTGTGGTTTCCTGCATGATATCGGAAAAGCACTTGATCATGAATATGATGGCTCTCATGCAAAATTAGGCGCTGATGTTGCCCGGAAGAACGGCGAGAGCAGAATCGTTGTCAATGCTATTGAGGCACACCATGAAGAAGTTGAATATCAAAGCGTTTATGCTGTTCTTACTCAAGCTTCTGATGCCATTTCCGGCGCACGACCGGGTGCACGCAGGGAAATGCTGGAAACCTATATGAAGAGACTTGAAAAAATGGAAGAAATTGCCAACTCCATCGAAGGTGTCAGCAAATCTTATGCTATCCAGGCTGGAAGAGAATTAAGAATTATCGTTGACCCGGTTTCCATTGACGATAAGAAAACAGCTTATATTGCCTCAGATATCGCCGAAAAGATCGAACAGGAAATGCAATATCCGGGACAGATAAAAGTAATGGTGATTCGAGAAACACGCCAGACAGCAATTGCAAAATAATGAATTTACTTTTTATCGGAGACATCTTCGGCAAACCAGGCAGAACGATCGTGATCGATCAGCTTCCTGATCTGCGCGAACAATACAGCATCGATCTCTGTATCGCCAATGGTGAAAACCTTACTCACGG